>JALSGI010000799.1 GCA_026982835.1 Planctomycetota bacterium
GCCTGGTGTTTCTCTCTCCCAGAGAGCTACTGGTGAGCATCGGGGGAGTGAATCGCTGGAACTATTGGGATGGGCCGTTTAGCGCCACCCTGTTCCAAGCCCCCCCAGCACCGCTGCTGGAACGGTGGAAGCTCGCCCCCGATGGCACCAGCGGGCAAAAGAGGTCGATCCCCTGGTCCGGAAAGAAAAAGGAAGAGCATCCCACCGTGTTGGCTTCTTCGGCTGCTGCGGGCCTGGTGGCCGTGGGTCGGGCAGACGGCCAGGTGGAGCTGCGCTCGCTTGCCAAGCTGAGCCTGCTGCGAACAATTCCGGCCCACCGCCCTCGGGTGCCGGAACAAGTCCTCCGCAAGGTCTTTCTGCTCCAGCCGGCGGAACAGTTCGTCGTGAAATCCCTCGTCACAGGGCTGGCTTTCAGCCCTGATGGCAAACGCCTGGCCACTGCGGCTTCGCTCTTCCCGGGGTGGGAGCTGTTTTCTCGGGAGCCTCGGTTCTCCGAGCTGATGAAACACTTGCGCAAGGCCCTGGCCGTGCGGATCTGGGACCCTCGCACCGGGCGGTTGCTGGACCAGTTCCTATTGCCCGGGGGAGAATGCAACTCGCTTGCCTTCTCGCCCGACGGGAAGCTGCTGGCCGCAGGAGGGGCCACGGGCACGGTGCATCTGTGGCACTTGCGCCATCGCCGCGTGATCCGCTACCTAGGGCACCCCCGGGCGAAAGTCCACGCCCTGGCCTTTTCTCCCGACGGCAAGCTGCTGGCCGTGGCCGTGGGGGGTAGCAAGCAGGACAAAAGTCGCTGGCGAGTCGTCGTTTGGGAGCTGGCCACGGGAAGGCGGTGGCAGTTCCTCTGTCCGACCAACGCCTTTGCCATTGCCTGGCGCCCCCCGCAGGGACGGCAACTGGCGTTTGCCACCCGGGAGGCCCTGTGGCTTTGGGACCCGAGGCGCAATCAAACCCGACGCCTGGCAGTGCCCCCTTTGGCAAATGTGAACCTAGTGACCATCGTTTCCCTGGCCTTTTCGCCCGACGGCAAGTTGCTGGCCACCGGCGACTGGGGCGGCAACGTGTGGCTGTGGCGGATGGACCGCGTCCGGTAGTCGCTCCCCGCCCGGTGCGTTTCACAGCACGGTCAGTTGCGGCAGCGGGGGCTCGGGGCCTTGCCGCACCCGATCGGCAATCTCCCGCACCAGGCGGTAGCACAGCCCTTGGAACACTTCGGCCAGTTGCACGTCCTGCCAGCAGCCGGTCAGTTGCCCCGCGTCGCCCTGGATGCGGATGGCCACGTTCAGCGGCACCTCGCCCAGGAAAGGTACATTCAGCTCCTTGGCCCGAGCCTGCGCCCCCCCGT
>JALSGI010000800.1 GCA_026982835.1 Planctomycetota bacterium
GGAAGCTCCCAGTGGCTGGCGGCCCTGCCGCCTCCGGGAGCTGACGCTCCCGGCTCGCCGTTTGTTGAAGAATCGGCGTTTGTTTTCACTTCGGCGAGCCCCGAGCTTCAGCTCGGGGAGAGCCGGACAAGTGCATTGCGCTATTTTTCTCCGCTGGCTGAAGCCAGCGGCTCGCTACTTGCAAGAAAAAACGCTTATTCTCTCCTAGCATGGAAGCGCCAAACCAAGTGATGTGGTAGCTGGCTAAACACGTACCCGACTGAAGTCGGCGGCTCGCCGTTCAACCGCGGGCTAACGCCGGCGGCTCGCCAGTGCTTCCGCAGCCGGATCGCCGGGAGGAACCTTGCCGAAAGCCTCTGCCGCGTCCCGCTGGGGCGGGACGTTTGCTCGCCGCTGCCCAGGGGGTACAATGGCCGCGTTTCGTCGCAGGGGCCGGCAGGTTCCGCAAGCGGTCCGTGGAAGTGGAGGCTACGATGAGCGATCCGTTGTTTTCGGTGGCCGACCAGGTGGTGCTGGTTTCCGGCGGTTCCCGCGGGATCGGGCGAGCTATCGCCCAGGGGTTCGCCCAGCGGGGAGCCACGGTGGTGATCGCCAGCCGGGACGAAGAACAACTGAAGCGCACCGCCGCCGAAATCGCTCCGCCCCAGGGGGAGGTCCACTACCAAGTGTGCGACGTGCGCGACCTGGGAGCCATCCGACGCACCACCGCCTGGGTGCTGGAACAGTTCGGCCGCATCGATACGCTGGTGAACGTGGCCGGGGTCAACCGGCGTCAGCCGGCCGAGAGTTTCACCGAGGAGGATTACGACTTCGTCATGGACATCAATCTCAAGGGGGCCTTTTTCTTTTCCTTGGAGGTGGGCCGCCACCAGCTCCAGCGTGGCCAGGGGTGCCAGATCAACATCGCCTCGCTCAACAACTGGACCCCGCTGGTCCACGTGGCCCCCTATGCCATGAGCAAGGCGGCCCTGGGTCACATGACCCGCGTACTGGCCGCCGAGTGGGGCCCCCGGGGCGTGCGGGTCAACGCCCTGGCCCCCGGCTTCATCCTCACCGACCTGACGCGGGAGCTTTGGGCCCGGCCGGAGATGCAAGCCTGGGGGCTGCCCAACACCCCGCTGCGGCGACTGGGACAGCCCGAAGACATGGTGGGCACGGCCATCTTTTTGGCTTCCCCGGCCGCGGCGTTTCTCACCGGCCAGGTGATCGTGGTGGACGGCGGCTTTTCCGCCGCGCTGAACTGGCCCATCACTCAGCAAGCCTCCTCGCACTAATCGCACGGCGATGGCCTTGTGCCTGCAGGGCCGGGGAGTACAATCGCCGTTCCCCTGTCGGACTCTTCGG
>JALSGI010000801.1 GCA_026982835.1 Planctomycetota bacterium
TATCCAGCCAGCTGGGAGCAGGGGAAGGTATGGGCAAGCGAGTACGATGAAAGCTCCCAGGCCCTCTACGCCCCCGGGATACACGCCTGGGGGTTCCAAGAGGCGGCGGCCCACGCGTGCGAGGACTCGTGGTGGGCCGTGGTGGCCGCGTTGGGGCACGTGACCGTGGGAGACGTGTCCTGGCGCGCGAAAGGGGCCGCCATTGTGCGGCTCTGGGCGCCTGTTAATGGGCCGAGCGCGGCTTTTCTTTCGAAGAAAAGCCGTCAACTAGGGGTTCCAGTTAGCGCGGCTCCGTTCCCCGCACATGCTGCTGCGATCTGGGTGTGGCAGCACGTGCGCCAGCGGCGGAGCGTTTTCGGTGAGGAGGAGTAATCCCCGGCCCCGCGGTGGAGCCGGGTTTTTGGTTTCCTTCAGAGACAGGAGCACTCGCCATGACCATTCTCTCTCGCCCTCTGTTGTCGTCCCGTTCCCAGGTTCTCCCCGGGGTGATCCGCGTTGCTTGCGAGTTTCCCGAGCGCCACGCCCGCGCTCTGCGGGCAGCTGGCGTGCGTGCCAACGCGGACCTGGACGGTCTCTGGATCGCCGAGGAATCGGCGGCCGAATCCTTTCAGCTGGTGAAGCGCCTCTATTCCCCTGAGCGGTTCGGGATCACCGAGGCGCTCACAAGGCTCGCCGATCAGGTGGGGGGTGGTAGCTACTTCGCCATCTGCACCGCCCTGGGCGTTCCAGCCCCCGAAGGGGAAGAACCAGCCCTCTGGCTGGTCCGGGAGGTCGAGGACACCGACTACGACCTGGCCCAGTTCGGGCTGAAGGTTGGAGACGTTGTTCTTCAGGAGCCGTTCCTGGAGCACATGGCTGTTTACCGCCCCGCTAATGAGGCGGCGCGGAAGTTCGTTGATTGGCTGCTCCAGTAATTTTTCCGGTTTACAAAAGCGTTGTATGGGGGCCTTTACTAGTAGGCCCCCTTTTTTGACCCGTAGTGGAGGACCACGGGATGCAATGCCCTGTCTGCGGAAAAGAGCTTACACTCACGCAGGTCGAGTGCGTGGCCTGCGGGGAGCGGATGTACGTCTGCTCTCACCTCGTCGACGGCGAGGTGCAGCTGTGGCACGACCACCGCTGCGACCCGAAAAGGATAGCCAGCATCGAGGCGCGCCGCAGCCACGAGTGGTGGAACGCCGGCACTTTAGCCGGCGGCCGCAGCGTGGGCGAGCGGATCGCCGAGGGAGTGCGGCTCTTGTTTTCGGATGAGAGCTTTCCATCTCACGTTGACACCTTGCAGCCACTGCGGCTATTCTAGCCGCAACATCCCCGTCCCAGCCCGCAGGCTGGAGGCCCTGGGG
>JALSGI010000802.1 GCA_026982835.1 Planctomycetota bacterium
GCGGCTTCCACGTGGTGGCCAACCGCTGCCAGAGCTGCAATCGCAAGGTGTAGGGGCACTGGGCCGAATCCACGCCCAACAGCCCCACCCCGCGAAGGATGAAAGGATAGACCGTCAGCGGCAGTTCGGCACCGGCTACCACCCCACAGGCAGCCACGGCCCCGCCCGGCCGAAGCGAACGCACCACGGTGGCCAAGGGAGCCCCGCCCAGGGTATCCACGGCTGCGGCCCAACGGGACGAAAGCAGCGGCTTGCCCGACTCCTCCTGCAACACCTCCCGGGGGAGCACTTCCTGGGCTCCCAGGTGCTGGAGCCACGGGTGGGCCTCTTGCTTGCCGCTTACGGCCTGCACGCCAAACCCTTGCTGGGCCAGCAAGCAAACGGCCAGCGAGCCCACCCCGCCACTGGCCCCCGTGACCAGCACCGGTCCGGCCTCCGCGTCGATCCCCCAGTCCAGCAGCCGCTGCACGCACACAGCGGCCGTAAAACCGGCCGTGCCCAGGATCATGCTCTCCCGCAGGGAAAGCCCCGGGGGCAAGGGGACGACCCACTGGTGCTGCACCCGGGCCAGTTGCGCCCAGCCCCCCCAGTGTTCGGCACCCAGGCCGTAGCCGGTGACCAGCACCTGCTGGCCCGGCTTGATTCCCGGGTACTGGCTCTCCAGCACCACGCCGGCCAGGTCGATGCCCGGCACATGGGGAAAACGGCGCACCACGCCGCGATGCCCCTGGGCAGCCAGGGCGTCCTTGTAGTTGAGCGAGCTGTAGTGGACCTGGATGAGCACATCTCCCGGGGGGAGCTGTTCCCGGGAGATTTGCTGCGGGCCGCGTTGAAGCTGCTCGCCCTGCTTCTGAACCACCCAGGCGGTAAAGGTCTCGGCCATGACTGCGGTTCCACGATTTGGAGGGCTGCGAGCCGGGGGAACTCCGCCACGGGGTGAATTGTAACAGATTGCCCCGCCGCGTGTCCCGCAAGCAGTGTGGTTCCGCCAGATAAGCCCCGGCCGGGAAACTTTGCCCCGCTGCAAAGTGCAAGTGCCAATTGACGCTCCCCCGGTGGTGTTGGTAGATATGGAGTTTCCCAGCCCCTGGACAGAGCGGGAGGAGCTCAGGCGGCTGGCGTCCGGGGACCACCGGAGAGGACCGATCGGCTTGGCCCCAAGCCTTACTCGGAAGGAGTTTGCACCGTGGGAATCAGCGAACGAAAGCGAGAGATACGCCGGCGGCGTCATCGCCGGGAAAAGCTGCGCCGGTTGTATCGCAAGCTCCAGTCGGCCAGCGAGGCGGAAAAGTCGGTCATTGCCGACAAGGTGCGAAGGCTCACGCCCGGCTGGCAGGACGTGCTGCGCAACTGGGGCATCCAGGAGTACTAGAGGGACCAGGAGAGACGGCCTGCCGGCTTGGCACGAGAATCAGCGTTTGTTCTTGCCCCGGTGCGGCAGCACCCAGTGGCTGCGGCCCTGCCGCCTCCCCGCACTGACGTGCGGGGCTCTGTATCCCTCCAAGCCCCCACGCCTCCAAGCCATCCCGCGGATCGCCATTCTCCGCCAGCTGAAGCTGGCGGCTCGCCGTTCAACCGCCGGCTAACGCCGGCGGCTCGCCGTTCAACCGCCGGCTGACGCCGGCGGCTCGCCGATGGCAAGAAGAAACGTTTTTTCTCGCACTGGTGCGGAAGCACCACCGCAAGACCCAAGACCCAGGACCCAAGACTTCTGGTGCTGGTGGTCGTAGCGAAGCAGAGTCCCCCGAAAGCGGCGGCCTGGAGAAAATGCAGGCGCGAAGGCTTGAGCTTATCCGAAAAATGCTCCAGCCTCGCGATTGCGGAACGTCATTGGATTTTTCGGATAGGAGCTTATTCCAGATCCAGATAGTCCTCTTCTTCGTCTTCCCAGTCCTCGTCCTCCCAGTCCTCTTCGCCCCAGTCTTCGTCCTCCTCGTCCCAGTCCTCGTCGTCCACCTCTTCCCAATCTTCCTCCAGCTCTTCATCCCAGTCTTCGTCCTCCTCGTCCCAGTCCTCGTCCTCCCAGTCCTCTTCGCCCCAGTCTTCGTCCTCCTCGTCCCAGTCCTCGTCGTCCACCTCTTCCCAATCTTCCTCCAGCTCTTCATCCCAGTCTTCGTCCTCCTCGTCCCAGTCCTCGTCTTCCTCTTCGTCCCAGTCGTCGCCGTTGTCCTGGGCCAGCGGCTCCGGGAGGGGACGCAGGAAGGGCTGCTGGGGATCCGGGTCGGCAGTGGCGGTCCGGGGGGAAGGGTCCAGGGAAGACAGTGTGGTGCGCACCTCTGTTGGCTCCTGTAGTTTGGCGACAGGGGTTTGCGGTTCCGAATCGGTGTCTTGAGTTTGCCTTATCATGTCAAATTGTGGCAAGTCGTCCAGACTGCGAAGGCCAAAAACTTCCAGAAATCGCCGGGTGGTGCCGTACAAAAACGGACGGCCCAGCTCCCGCGACCGCCCCACGATCCGCACCAGCCCCCGCTGCAACAGTTGCTTGAGCAGCTCGCCGCTCTGCACCCCGCGGATGGCCTCCACCTGCGCCCGCAACACCGGCTGGTTGTAGGCCACCACGGCCAGGGTTTCCAGGGCCGGGGCCGACAAACGCCCGGCAGCCTCCCGACCCACCAGCGGCGTGGTCCACGGGGCTAGCTCGGCTCGGGTGCGCAACTGGAACCCCCCGGCCACCTCCACCACCCGGAACGCACTCCCTTGTGACTCGTAGCACCGCTGGAGTCGGCGGACCAGTGTGCGAGCCCGGGTCCCGTCGGGCAAGCCGGCCATCTGGGCCAGCTTGCGACTGGTGAGAGGGCTGCGGGCCAGGAACAACACGGCCTCGACTCTTGCCAGCTCGCGGTCCCGGCGGCCGGGAACCTCCCCCACCTGCTGCTCCAGGCTCGCACAAGGAGCCGCCGCCGGCACCCACCGCGGCCCAGGGGCCAGCCACCGCCGCAGGGCCACCGTGCCCAACTGCCGAGCCGGGGCCTGAGAGCTGCTGTGCTTGGTGTGCCAGGTGCCCAGGCGACGCATGGACTAAACTCCTGCAGGGGATCAAACCGGCCGCTGCCAGCAAGCCGACCTTTCAATCTATATCGCCGTGGCTGCGTCCCAGGCAAGCTCTTTTGTGTTTCGGCGTATATCGTCCTGGAAAGCCTGTTGGGGCACCCTCCTGCTCCAGGCTAGCGACGCTTTTCGGCCCCAGGAGACGCTTCGGCCCGGGCCGCCAGCTCTTTGCGTAATTGGGCCAGCTCGGCGTCCAGAATCACCGGGTAGGGGGCCGGCTGTTCCAGGCGGCGTACCGGTTCGGGCAGGCGCTGCAGGTGAGCCAGCGTCCGCTGCCGCAATTGGTGGACCGACTCCGGGACCAAGGCCCGCTCCCCCCACCAAAGCACCGGCACCAGCAGGTCGCGGACGCGGTACTCCTTGGGCCAGGAAGGCAGCCGGCCCTGAAGCGGCTCGCCCCGGCGGGGGTCCGGCTGGGGGGAGAGTCGGGCATCGTAGATCACGTCGCAGAGCCACCCTTCGGAGGTCTCGAACCGTCGCACCTGCTGCACCCCGGGGATGAGCGTCTTGGCCGGGTCGTCGGAGACCTTGATCCGGTATTCCAGCTCCCCTTGCTCGTTCTGGATGGCCCCCAGCTTATACACCCCCGTAAGTGCCGCGTCTGGATGGGCCGTGGAAAGCCGGGTGCCCACGCCCCAAACGTCAATCGGGGCTCCCTGGGCAAGCAATTGCTGGATGCGGTGTTCGTCCAGATCGCCGCTGGCCACGATGCGGGCCTGGCTCAGCCCGGCCTGGTCGAGCATCTCCCGGGCAGACTTTGCCAGTTGGGCCAGGTCCCCGGAATCCAGCCGCACGCCCAGGAAACGGTGCCCGGACTCTTCCAGCTCCCGTCCCACCTCCACGGCGTGCCGCACCCCTTGCAGCGTATGGTAGGTGTCCACCAGCAGGATGGAGTTGTTGGGCAGGGCCTGGGCGTAGGTGCGAAACGCCTCCAGCTCGCTAGGGAAGGCCATCACCCAGCTATGGGCGTGGGTCCCCCGGACCGGAATCCCGTACAGCTTGCCCGCCAGCACGTTGCTGGTGCCGGCGCAGCCGCCCACGTAAGCGGCTCGGGCCGCCGTGATGCCGCCGTCGGGGCCCTGGGCTCGCCGCAGCCCGAACTCCAGGATCGGCCTTCCTCCCGCGGCCAGGTAACACCGCGCCGCCTTGGTGGCCACCAGCGTGGGAAAGTTAATCAGGTTCAAAAGCGGCGTCTCCAGCAACTGGCACTCCAGCAGCGGCCCTTGCACCCGAACCAGCGGCTCCCGGGGAAACACCAGCTCCCCTTCGGCCACGGCCCACACGTCGCACTCCCAACGCAGCTCTTCCAGGTAGCGGAGAAACTCATCGGGAAAAAGCGGCCGCCGGTCCGCCCCGGTGAGCGTGGCCAGGTAGTCCAGGTCCTCGCGGGTAAAGCGGCAGCGGCTCAGGTACTCCACGGCCGTCTGGATGCCGCAGGCCACGGCAAAGCCCCCGCCAAAGGGGAGCCGCCGAAAAAACAAGTGAAACACCGCCTGGCGCCGCGCCAGCCCGCAACGCCAGTACCCGTAGGCCATCGTTAGCTGATACAGGTCCGTCAGCAGGCTCAGGCGATCGGCGTACAGCCGTCCCAGGGGATCGATCACGGCCGCGTTCTCCGGAGGTGGCGAGTTTTCCGTGGGCTGCTCTTTTGCGTTTTTCTTTCCCGCTTGCGCAGGGGGCGTGTTTGTTTTAGCAACCGGGAGCTTACGCTTCCGGCTTGCTGGTTGTGAACAAAAATCGACGGTTGTTTTCGCACAAGCAAGCCGCGAGTGTCAACTCGCGGAGCCAATTGGCGAAGCGGCGTTTTTCGGTTTTCCTCCGGGAGCTCGTGTTTCCGGCTCGCCGGTGTGTGTTGGTTCCTGCACTTGAGCGGTAGCTCCCAGTGGCTGCGGCCCTACCGCCTCCGCCAGCTAAAAGCTGGCGGCTCGCCGATTGCGAGAATAAACGCTTGTTCTTGCTTCGGTGCTGAAGCACCTGGCGCAACAGCGCAGGCCGCAAGCCGCACGCCGTGCTACCGTCTCCCCCCGCTTACGCGGGGGGCTCTTCGCCCAAGACCCACGACTCAAGACTCCGGGAGCTTACGCTCCCGGCTGGCTGGCCAACCGCCGGCTGACGCCGGCGGCTCGCCGAGTGCGAGAATAAACGCTTGTTCTTGCTTCGGTGCGGAAGCACCTGGCGCAACAGCGCAGGGCGCAAACCGCACGCCGACACTGCTTCTCCCCCCGCTTACGCGGGGGGCTCGCTGCCTTCGCCCCCTTCCTCTTCCGGCCAGGGAAAGAGGGCTTGCAGCTCCTGGGGCCAAGAGCTGTGCCAGCAGCGGCGCCGCTTGTGGCGAGGATGGACCAGCTCCAGGCAAAACGCATGCAGGCCCAGCCGCTTCAGCCCCGTGGGGTCTTCCACCACGCGTCCTTCGGGCAGTTTGCGATAGAGCGGGTCCCCGGCCACCGGTGTGCCCTGCTCGGCCAGGTGGATGCGAATTTGGTGTGTGCGACCGGTTTCCAGTTCGCAGCGGACCAGCCCCAGCTCCCCCCGGCGTGCCACCACTTCCACGTGAGTGATCGCCACCTGGCCCCGCCGGGGATCGAGCGAACTGCCCCGCAGGCCGTCCCCACGATCGCGTACCACCCGGGTGCAGATCGTGCCCGGCCGCGGCACGCCCAGCGTGATGGCCCCGTAGAGGCGCCTGACACTTCGCGAGGCGAACTGTTGGATCAGGTGTTGTTGGGCCTTGCGCGTTCGGGCCAGCACCAGCAGCCCGCTGGCCAGCTTGTCCAGCCGGTGGACCGGAAACAGCGGCACGAGCTGCTCCGGCGGTTTTCCTTCCGCCTGGGCCAGTTGCCGCCCGAGCACCTCCAGCAGCGTGGGATTGCGCAAGCGGCGTCGCAGCGGCCAGTGGCGTTCGCTGCGATGCGGCTCGCAGCGCAGCCCGGCCGGCTTGTCCACCACCACCAGGTCCTCGTCGGCGTAGAGCACCGGCACGCGCCGCCAGAACCAGGGCACAGGGAGCGAGTGGGCCAGCACGCACACCTCTTCGCCCGGCTGCAAGCGTCGGGCCTGGTCGCACCACAGTTGGCCGTCCACCAGCACGCGGCGGTGGTGGATCATCCGGTGGACCTGCCGCCAGGAAAGCTCCGGGAGGTGGTGTTTGATCAGCTGAGCCAGCGTCCGGCCCGCCTGGTCCGACTGCACCACGAAGCGCAACACCACCTGGCCTTCGGGCCGGGAAGAGGGCGGCGGGGGGATGTCGGCAGCCGGTGGGCTCATGGGGCTGGGAACTTGTGGGAAGCGGTGTGCTGGGGACTACCTAGCGATTGTATTTTCCCATCCGGGGAGAGGGAAAGCCGCCCCGGGGGCCAAGCTGGCCCGCAGGATCGTTACAACCGGAACAGCAAATCGTGGAGAAGACCCCAGGCCGGGGGTGACCGGGGGCCGGTTCCAGAGTGTTCCGGGCAAGAGCCGATAGAGGTAAAGTGTTTGAAAATCCGGTACTTTTGAGCGGTAAAACCCTGGACGCCAGCAAGTTCGGCAAAGAAAATGAGGAAACTAGGTCGGCTGGAGAGATCCGCCGGCCGCCTTCCTCCGATTGTTTCGGCGATTGGCCTTCTTCCAGGCAGGCGGTAAGCCCAAGCCTGCGCGAATAGTCGAAACGTCTTCTGCTGTGCGTACCCACCGCGGCCAAGGAGAAGCTCACGGTGCCCAAGCAGTCGTTCCCCGGCTCGTTTTTTGGCCCGCCGACGCTGGTTGCCCTGTTGGAACACCGGGCCAAGTATCAACCCGAGGCTGCCACCTACCGCTTCCTGGTGGACGGGGAATCCCAGGAAGTGGCCCTCACGAACCAGGAACTGGATTGCCTGGCCCGGCGGATCGCCCATCATCTGCAAAACCAGGGCTTGCAAGGGGAGCGGGCCTTGTTGCTGTTTCCGGCCGGGTTGGAGTTCATTGCGGCGTTTTTCGGTTGCCTGTACGCCGGGGTGGTGGCCGTGCCGGCCTACCCGCCGCGGATGAACCGTTCGCTGGATCGCATCCAGACCATCGCCCAGGACGCCGGGGCCAAAGTGGCCCTGACCACCAGCGACGTGTGGCAGCGCATGCAGAACATGCTGCCGCAAACGCCGTTTTTGCAGCATCTGGTCTGGGTGCAGACCGACACTCTCCCCCCCGGCGGCGAAGACCACTGGCAAGACCCCGGCGTGGACGGCTCCACGCTGGCCATGCTCCAGTACACTTCCGGCTCCACCGGCACGCCCAACGGGGTGATGCTCACCCATGCCAACCTGCTGCACAACTCGGCCTTGATCTGCTATGCCTTCGAGCACACCCGCAGCGGCACCGGCGTGTTCTGGCTGCCCTCGTACCACGACATGGGGCTGATCGGGGGCATCATTCAGCCGCTTTACGTAGGAAGACCCAATGTCCTCATGTCCCCCATGGCTTTCCTGCAGCGGCCGCTGCGGTGGCTGAAGGCCATCACCCGCTATCGCGGCACCACCAGCGGGGGTCCCAACTTCGCCTATGAGTTGTGCCTGAAGCGCATCGGTCCCGAACAACTGGACCACCTGGACTTAAGCTCCTGGCAGGTGGCCTTCAACGGCGCCGAGCCGATCCGCCCGGAAACCCTGGAGCGGTTCGCCGAGCGGTTTGCCGCCTGCGGATTCCAGTACGAGGCGTTCTATCCTTGCTACGGCCTGGCCGAAAGCACGCTGATCGCCACCGGGGGCTACAAGCCCGATCCACCGGTGATCCTGGCCGTGGATGCGGCCCAACTGGAACAAAACACGGTGGTGGAAACCGCCCCAGGGGCTCCCGGCTCACGCCGTTTGGTAGGTTGCGGGCAGCGGTTGCCGGACCTGGATGTGGTGATCGTTGATCCAGAGACGCTGCACCAGTGCCCCGAGGGCAAGGTAGGCGAGATCTGGATCGCCGGCCCCAGCGTGGCCCAAGGGTACTGGAACCGCCCGGAAAAAACCGAGCAGACCTTCCGGGCCTATGTGAAGGATACCGGCGAGGGACCCTACTTGCGCACCGGCGACTTGGGCTTTTTCCACCGCGGCCAGTTGTACTGCACCGGGCGGCTGAAGGATCTGATCATCATCCGCGGTCGCAATCACTACCCGCAGGACCTGGAGCTAACGGCCCAGCAGAGCCATCCGGCCCTGCGCAGCGAGGCCACGGCGGCTTTTACCGTCGAGGGCGAAGAGGGACAGCAGCGCCTGGTGATCGTGCAAGAGCTCCAGCGGCGGCAGGACCGGCACGCTGCGGCGGCCATCCAGGCCATCCGCCGGGCGGTGGCCCGCGAGCACGACGTGGTGGTCGATGCCGTGGCGTTGATCCGCGCAGGCAGCATTCCCAAAACTTCCAGCGGCAAGATCCAGCGCCACGCCTGTCGGCGCGCCTGGCTGGAGGGCACACTTACCGTGATTGCCGCCTGGCCGGGCGACGGGGAACTGGACGAGGCGGTGGAAGCATCCGCCGCCGAGGAGGCTACCACCGCCGGGACCGCAGACTTCGGCTCCGGCGAAGCGTCGGCCCTGTGGGAAGTCTCGGCCGGCGAGGGCAACGGCCAGCCCCAACCCCAGCCAGCCGAGCAGACGGCCGACCGTGACTCCTCGGGGGAAACCAAGCCCCCTTCGGCCAAGACCGCTCCCGCAAGGCAGCTTTCCTTCCAGGAAGCCGTCCGCATCGTCATGGAAGAAGTGCGGCGAATCGCCGGCCCGCGAGCCCAAGGGGCCACGCTGGATAGCACCTTCAGCGACGTAGGGATGGACTCGCTGGAGCGGGTGGAGCTGCAAGCGGCGCTGGAAGACCGCCTGGGCGGGCGCATCCCCGAGGACCAGGCCCCGCAAGTGGAGTCCTTCCGCCAGGTGGCCCACCTGGTGCACCAGTACCTGGGCCATCCCGAGCAGCGGCAAAGCCTCTCCCTGGAGGAGATTCCCGAGGCGTATTACCGCATCGACCAGTGGCCCGAGTATCAGCAACTGCGGCAGAATCTTACGCTGCTGGAAACCAGTGGGCTGGGCAATCCTTATTTCAACGTGCACGAGCGGGTTACCCGCGACACCACGCAGATTGAAGGCCGGGAGCTGATTAACTTTTCCAGCTATAACTACGTGGGTATGTCCGGCGACCCGCAGGTGGCCGCGGCGGCCAAGGAGGCCATCGACCGCTTCGGCACCAGCGTGTCGGCCAGCCGCCTGGTCAGCGGCGAAAAAACGATCCACCGCCAACTGGAGCACGCTCTGGCCGACTGGCTGGGCACCGAGGATGCCGTGGTGATGGTGGGCGGCCATGCCACCAACGAGACGGTGATCGGGCACCTGCTGGGCCCCGGCGACCTGATCGTGCACGACGCCCTGGCCCACAACTCCATCCTCCAGGGGTGCATCCTTTCCGGGGCGCGGCGACGCTCGTTTGCCCACAACGATCCGGAGGCCCTGGAGGATGGAGTTGT
>JALSGI010000803.1 GCA_026982835.1 Planctomycetota bacterium
CCAGCGGCGAACCGGCGGCAGCTGCGCGATTCGTGCAGGGGCCGGCTGCCGCAGCTGGATGACCAGCCCCACCTGATCGTCGATCCACTGCAAAGGCTCCGCCGGCTGGACCGCGGCCCCGGCCGGGCCGGCAAGCAGCGGCAGCAACAGCCACCAGGCAGGACAGGCCAGGCGGGCTGCTCTGCTGCGGGGGGCGGTGGTGTGGGGGCGGACTTGGAACACGGGACAAACTCACGAGGTTGGGAAGCATCTGGGCGGCACCGAAATCGGCCAGCAGGCAAGGCAACACTCGGGGGGGTTTTCAGCCGGAATCCCCCGATTGGGCCGTACTCTCCGGGGGAGTGCCCGTGACGCGACTCCAAAAAGTTCCCAGGGTGGAAAACGTATCCTTGGCCACCGGCTGCAGGGGGCGAACCAGCTCGGCCACCGGCGAAAGCACTTCGGCTCCCATCGAGGGAGGGGACGCCACACGCTGGGTTTCGGGGAGGAGTGCCTGGAATTGTTGCAGCTCCCGCTGGGTTTCGGCCATCAGCTGCCGCAGGTCTTCCTGGAGTTCCTGGACCGGGGCCGGCGCGGTCTGCCGGGCCAGGTTGGGGGTGGGCCGTGGCAGCTCGGGTTCCACAGGCTGCACCCTCAGCAAAGCATCCACGGCCAGCACGGCCACCAGCCCCAGGGCCACGGCGGCCACCAAGGCGGCAGCATCCCAGCGCTGCCTGCGCGAAGGTTCTGCGGCAGGGGCCGCCTCTGCCGGAAAAGAGCCCACCACCTGTTGAACAATACGGCCGGCCAGGTCCGGGGACGGCTCGGGCCGAGGCAGCGCACGCACCGTGGCTTCCAGCTGCAGCAGCAATTGCAGCTGCTCGGCGCAGTGCGGGCAGCCCTGGCAGTGCTCGGTCACGGCCGCGTCCTGCTCCGGCTGCCGTCGTTGGTCCAGCAGCTGGTGAATCCGGCTCTGGATCGCGGAACAATCCATTGATCTCATCCTGGTTGTAAGGTTCCCCGTGTGGTCAAAAACCGAATCAACTCCTGCCGCGCCCGGTGAATCCACGTCTTGACCGTTCCCACCGGGCATTGCATCACTTCGGCGATTTCGGCGTAGCTGAGCTCTTGCTCGTAAAACAGCAAAAAGGCCTGGCGATGCTCGGCCCGCAACTGGTGCAGGCCCAACTCCACCTCTTCCCTCAAGTCGTTTTCTTCCCCGGCGGGCCTGCGCAGGGGGGCTTCCACCTCCCCGGGCTGGAACTCCACCTGGTGCCGCCGTTGCCCCAGAAAGCTCCGGCAGCGGTTGGCCGCAATGGCCAGCAGCCAAGGGCGGAAGGCCCGCTGGGAGTCCC
>JALSGI010000804.1 GCA_026982835.1 Planctomycetota bacterium
TCGCCAACCGCGGGCTAACGCCCGCGGCTCGCCGCCCCCCACGCCCCGACGTGCGGGGCTCTTTCAAGACCCACGCCTTCCCGAGCTGAAGCTTGAGGGTCGGCTCACTCCTGGGCCGAATAGCTTTCGGCAAAGTGGAGCACCCAGTGGTCGATGGTTTGCAGGAACGATTCCAGGTCCACTTCGGCCAGGCGCTGGTAGTAGGAGGTGTTGAGGGTTTCCTTGTTGCGGATGGTGGCTTTGACGGCCACCTCCAGCACGTGGTAGCTGGAGAAGGGGCGGACGACCACCTCCAGGCGGCTGAACAGGTTTTCCCGCTTCCCTTCCCGGATGGAGAAATCGTCCCGGCTCACCGACGCCCCCCAGCCCCGATCGCTCATCACCGTGGCGAACTGGAAGCCTGGGAATTCCTGGGCCAGCTCGCGGAGTCGCTGCTCGATGCGTTCGGTCAGCGTGAGGCGGTACTGGCTGTGCAGTCGGCGCAGCTCTTCTTCGTTGAGAGCTTCCTGTTCCTGCTGGCGGCGGCGATCCTCGGCCGTGCGGCGGCCGCGCTGGATGGCCTTCTGCAATCGACTGCGAAAATCCATGCTCATGGCTTGCGGCTCCGGCAGAGAGGGCTTCCCCGGTATTCTAGAACACAATCCCCCTTGGCCCAAGCAGCCCAACGCCCCGGCCGGCCCCTCTCATGCCGAGGAAGAAGCGTCCGACGGGTTATCCTGCGTCGGGGGCGTCTGTTTTTGTTCTTGCTGCTTGTGGGCCTGTTGCTGGGCTCGCCGTTCCTCCAGCAGCAGTTTGAGCTGGGCGAAACTGTGCAGTGGCTCCTTGCCTTGTTTCATGGCTTCGGTCAGCGGTGGGGGCGGGGGAGCGGGCCGGGAAGGACGCCCCCGCCGCGGCCGCTGCTGCCGGGCGCGCCGCGACTTGCCCCGTACCGCCCGGGCCGAACGGCCCCGAGCCGCCGAACGAGCCTCCCTTTGCGGCGAAGCGGCCTCGGCTTTTTCCTTGTCCCGGGCACGCCGCGACGGCCGGTGGCGGCGCAAGAGTTCCTCGCGTCGGGCCGGGTCGATCATGGTGAGCGAAATCCGCCGCCGCTGGGTATCCACCGACATCACCCACACCCGCACCACGTCCCCCACCGATACCACCGCGTGCGCATCCTGCACGTATTGGGGGGAAAGCTCGCTGATGTGGACCAGCCCGCTGTCCTCCACACCAATATCGACAAACACCCCGAAGTCCACCACGTTGAGCACCTGGCCGGAGAGTTCCATACCGGGGGTGAGGTCTTCCAGCTTGAGCACGTTTTTTTTGAAGATGGGCGGAGGAAGGTCTTCCCGCGGATCGCGTCCCGGGCGGGAAAGCTGATCCAGAATGTCCCGGCACAGCAGCTCGCCGATGCCGCATTCGTGGGCCAGCTGGCGGGGATCGGCTTGCAGGGCGGCCTGGGCCACCCGGCGCTGGGTTTCCCCGTTGCGCAGGTCTTCCAGGGAGAAGCCCATTCGGGCCAGGATCTGCTCGGCCTTGTCGTAGCTTTCCGGGTGGATCCAGGTGGCATCCAGCGGGTGGGTACCGTCGGGGATGCGGAGGAACCCCGCGGCCTGGATAAACGTGGCTTCGCCGAACCCCGGCACTTCCTTGAGCTGTTCCCGGCTGCGGAACGGCCCGTGCTGGCAGCGGTACTCGTAAATCCGCCGGGCGGTCAGTTGGTTCAACCCGGAGACGTAGCGCAGCAGCGACACACTGGCGGTGTTCAGCTCCACGCCCACGAAGTTCACACACGAGCTGACCACCGCCTCCAGCGAGGCTTGCAGGTGCCGGGCTTTCACATCGTGCTGGTACAGCCCCACGCCGATGTTGGCCGGGGCGATCTTCACCAGCTCGCTCAAGGGATCCAGCAGTCGCCGCCCGATGGAGACGGCCCCGCGGAGGGTGGCGTCCAGCTGGGGGAACTCTTCCCGGGCGGCCTGGCTGGTGGAATAGACGCTGGCGCCGGCTTCGTTGACGATGGTGTAGGCGATGTCCCGGTCGGCGTAGTGGTTCTGGATCAGCTCGGCCACAAACAGCTCCGCCTCGCGGCAACCGGTGCCGTTGCCGATGGCGATTACGCTCAGGCCGTGCCGGTCGATTAGCTCCTTGAGGCGGGCGGAGTTTTTTTCCGTGTCGGCCCGGTTCCCCACCAGGTAAATCACCTCGTGTTCCAACAGGTTGCCGAACTCGTCCAGTGCGGCCAGCTTGGCCCCGTGCTTGAGGCCCGGGTCGATGGCCAACACGCGGCGGTTCCGCACCGGGGGTTGCAGCAGCAGTTTGCGCAGGTTTTTGGCAAAGACGCGTACGGCATGGGCTTCGGCGCGGGCGGTCAGGTCGCGGCGGACCTCGCGTTCCAGGCTGGGGAAGATGAGCCGCTGCAGGGCGTCGCGGGCGCACTCGGCCAGGAAATCGGCGTGTTTGTGCCCCACCGGAACCACCAGGCGGAGGATCGTCTGTTCCATCTCTTCCTGGTCCACCTGGAGCTTGACGCGGAGGGCCTTGTCCCGCTCGCCGCGATTGAGGGCCAGCACGCGGTGCGGGGGGATGGTGCGGATGGACTCGGAGAAGTCGAAGAAGTCCTTGTAGTTGCGGGCCACTTTTTCCTTGGCCGTGGCCCGGCTGGCCGTGAGCTTGCCGGTGCGATAGACGATCTCCCGCAGCTGCTGCCGCACGTTGGCCTGTTCGCTGAAGTGCTCGGCCAGCACGTAGCCAGCCCCCAGCAACGCCTCGGCCGCCGTGCGCACCGGGCCGTGGGGGTCGGCGTAATCGGCGGCCCGGGCCTGCAGGTCTTCGCACAGCGGGTCCTGGTTGAGAATCTCCTCGGCCAGCGGCTGCAAGTTGCACTGCCTGGCCCAGGTGGCCAGGGATTGCTTCCGCGGCTTGTAAGGCAGGTAGAGGTCTTCCAGCTCGCGGATGGTGCGCGCGTTTTCCAGTTGGGCCTGGAGTTCCGGGGTGAGTTTCCCTTGGGACTGGATGCTGCGCAGGATCGTGGCCCGCCGTTGCTCCAGCAAGCGCAAACGCCCCACCTGCTCCTCGATGGCCTGGATTTGCTGCTCGTCCAAGCCGCCGGTCTGATCCTTGCGGTACCGAGTGATGAAGGGGATGGTGTTGCCGCGGTCCAGCAACTCCACCACCGCTTCCACCTGCTGGAGACGCAGTCCCAGTTGTTCCGCAATCGGTGCCAAATCCAGAGCGAGCGTGGTCATGGGAACACAAACGGGAAGGGACAAGACGGGAAACGAGCCGGCACGCTGGTCCCAACGGGCAGTGTGGCACAGAGACGCTAGCATCGCAATCTAGGGTTCCGCTGCAAGAGTGTCAATGCCTGCAGCGGCTTCCCTTACAACCGGTATTTTCCGCCAACAAGGCTCAAGTCCCACCATCCTCCCGTTCGATAACCCAAGTATGACCCCCACCCGGGGACCTGTGGGTTTCCGGGGCTTGGTGTATTTTCCCACCGGGTACCACCGATCGCTGGCGTCTAGGGAAGGATGCAGCATGTCACGCACTTCGTTGAAGCTCTACACGGAACCGGAAACGGCTTCCCAGCCGGATCGCCCGCAGCCGATGGTCACCGTCACCCTGGCCGAGGTGCTGCCCCTGCTGGCCGATGCGTTTGAGAGCCGCCGGTTGTGGCTGCGTGATTTCGAGCACGATCCGGTGACCATCTCCTCGGACCTGTACGAGGTGCTGATGGCCTACCGCTACTACCGCCGCCCCTCGGCTTGAGGCCTCGCACGCGGTAGCCGCCCTACTGCACCCAGACTATGCACCGGCAAGCACCGCACTTCAGCCCGGGGAGAGCCGAGCAGACGTGTTTGCTGGTTTGCCTCCGCTGGCTGAAGCCAGCGGCTCGCCGTTTGCAAGAATAAACGCTTATTTCCGTCTCGTTCGCAAGCCGTCGAACCAACCAGGTGCTAGCTGGCTAAACACGTACTGTTTGGCGGTTCGGGCGCACCGCTTGCAGCGAGGTTCTATTTAGCCGCCGAACGACTCGGCCACCTGGGCCGGAAGCATCAGCCGTTCCAGCTGGGCGCGGAGCTCTTCGGGAATGGGCGCAGGGCGCTGCTCCACGTAATCGAACACTACCACCGTGGCCGTACCCGTAGCGGCCACCTCGGCGGCTGTAACCGACACCACCTGCTGGGCCATGCGGATGCTGGTGCGGCCCAGCCGCAACACCCCCGCGGCGACCAATACCGTGTCCGGGTAAGTCAGCGGAAGGCGATAGCTGCAATCGGTGGCCGCCAGGATCGTGCCCAGGCGATCCTGCTGCCGGGTGCGAATGCCCAGCTGCTTGAGCAGGGCCACGCGGGCGGACTCGAACCAGCGAAAGAACACCACGTTGTTCACGTGGCCCAGGGCGTCCTGGTCGCCCCATTGCACGGGCAACTGGATCACCACCGGCCAGGAGGCCAGCAGCCGTTGGGCTTGTTGGAGTTGTTCAGGATTCGGGTCGTTCACGCGCGCTCTCCCTGGAGACAAGAACCGAAGGCCGCTCCCCGCACTCAGACTCCCCGAGCCTAACGGCCCGTTGAAAAACGCAAGTTGGGGAGGGCGAGGCTCCTGCCGAGCCGCTTTTTTTCAGCAGACGCGAGGAATGCCATAACTCGTTTCATTTCAGGTGGACTTTTTCAACGGGTTGCTAAACGCAACCTCCCCGGGGATCAACAAGCCCGCTGCGGCTCAACCCAGCAGCGGCAGCACCGGGCGGCCTTCGGCGATGGCCAGGGGGCGTTGGGCCACGTCGTACACCTCCGTGGCCGGATCGATCCCCAACAGGTAGAACAGGGTGGCGGCCAGGTCGCCCACATGGACCGGGTCCCGGTCCGGAAAGGCCCCATGGCGATCCGAGGCCCCGTGCACGTAACCGGCCTTCAAGCCGCCTCCGGCCAGCAGGGCCGTGTAGCAGTAAGGCCAGTGGTCCCGGCTGACGTTCTTGTTCAGCCGCGGCGTGCGGCCAAACTCGCCCATCCACACCACCAGCGTCTCGTCCAGCAACCCGCGGGAGTGCAGGTCTTCAAGGAACGTGCTCAGCACCCGGTCGGTCAGCGGCAGGTGGTACTTCTGGATGATGGGATACATGCGGGTGTTGTTGAACCCGTGCGTGTCCCAGCCGCCGCGGGTGGTCGATTGACCGCCAATGCCCCGGGAAAAGTAAACGGTGACGAACTTCACGCCCGCCTCGACCAGCCGCCGGGCCAGCAGGCAGCACTGGCCGTAGGTGGTGCGGGTGTACTGCCGCCGCAGTTTTTCCGGCTCGGCGCCCAGGTCGAACGCCTCCCGCAATCGCCGGGAGTTGAGCATCTCCAAGGCCCGGCGATAGTAGGCGTCCATCCCGGCCGCTTCCGCCGCCTGGTCCAGCAGCCGCGTTTGCCGGGCGATGAGCTGTTGCAAGCGGCGGCGGTCTTCCAGCCGGGCCAGGCTCATCCCTTGCGGAAGCGTCAGCTCCGGCAGCCGGAAGTCCGGCGCGTTGGGGTCCTCGGTAAACAGAAACGGATCGTGCTGCTTGCCCAAAAAGCTGGCATGCTGCCCCGGCGTGATCGCCCCGTCGCGGATCACGTAAGGGTAGGCCACGAAGGTGGGCACGGCGTTGGTGTTGGGAGCCAGGTGGTCCACAACCGAGCCGTAAGCCGGGTACAGCTCCAGCGTGTCGCGCAGGCGGATGTCGTCCACTGGCGGTTCGTGTCCGGTCAGGGCCGTGTAGGCGGCCGGGTTGTGATTCTTCATCCGGTGATGCAGCGTGCGGACTTGCGTGACCAGGTGCATCACCTTGGCCAGCCGCGGCAAGTGCTCGCAGACGCTCACCCCCGGCACGCTGGTGGCGATGGGGCGATGCTGCCCGCGCACCTGCTCGGGGGCCTGGGGCTTCAGGTCGAAGGTGTCGAGGTGCGTGGGCCCGCCGAACTGGAACAAAAACACCACCGACTTGATCCGCTGCGGCAACCGGGGCGATCGTTCGCGGGCCTGCAACAGCCGGGGCAACGTCAGCCCCAGCAGGCCCATCCCGCCCACGCGTAGCAAGCAGCGCCGCGACAGCAGGCCCGCTCGCCACACGGCTTGCTCGGCTTGCACACCGGCTTGAGCACGCATTGCTTGGTTCCTCGATGCCAAAGCTGTGGGTTTCAGGAACGCTTCTGAAGGGGGACCGACAGCCGCGCCTGGCTCAACGGCGGAACAAAAACTCCGGACTGTTCAACAGCGCCCAGGCCACATCTTCCCAGGCCCGGCGGCGCCCCTGCCGGTGCTGCCGCACGTAGGCCAGCAAGTGGACTTGTTCTTCGGCCTGGGGCGGGCGACTCAGGGTGCTCCAATAAAGATAATCGAGGATTTCCTGGTCGGACTTGCCCTGCCGCAGCATGCGTCCCAGCACGTTGTCCGAGCGTGTCAGCAGTTGGTGGACCACCGGACCGCTGAGCAGCTCGAACGCCTGCTTGAGCGTGGTTTCAGGGCGGCGTTCGCACTCGCAGGGGATGATCCGCGGCGGCTTGCCGAACAAAAGCAACAGGCGGTCGCCACTTCCCGGCGGCCGATCCCGCAGCCGCACGGCCCGCACCCCGGCCACCTGCGTGGCTTGTGTTCCCAGCGGATAGCCGTTGAAGTGCAGGGGCGTTTGCAGCACCTGGGCCAGCGAGGTGGCCAACTGCTCGGCCGCCAGGCGCCGCAAGGGCGTGTAGGCGAACAGCTCGGCAAACTCACGGTTCTCCGGCCCGCTACGCCAGGAAAGCTGGTAAACCCGAGAGCGCATGATCCGCCGGATCAAGTGGCGCAGATCGAACCGGTGGGCCGTGAAATCCTCGCACAACGCCTCCAGCACCCGGGGATAGACCGCCGGGTTGGTGTCCCGAAAGTCGTCCACCGGGTCCACCAACCCTCGGCCCATCAAGTGGAACCACACCCGATTCACCTGCGTGGCCACAAAGCGGGGATTCTCCGGGGAAGCCACCCAGGCGGCCAGGGCCTCCAGCGGATCGTCTCCGGGGCGCGGCCCTTGGGGAACATCACTCAAGAAACCCGGCCGGGCCGGCTTTCCGGTTCTCGGATTGATCACTTCGCCCCGGGGAGCCAGATACACGATCTGCTCGCCGTCGAACTGGTGCTTGTCGTTGCGGTCCAGGCGGCGGTTTTCCAGGATCTTGTAACGCACCCGCCCAAACAGCGCAGCCCAATGGTAATAGTCGTCCTGCGTCCAGCGATCAAAGGGGTGATTGTGGCACTTGGCACACTGGAGCCGCACGCCCAGGAACACTCGGGCGGTGTTCTCGGCCCGCTCTTCCACCGTGCGATTGGCCCGATACCAGTTGGCCGCCGGCACCCGGTAAGTGCTCCCCCGGGCGGCGATCAGCTCGTAGCACATTCGGTCCAGCGGCTTTCCCTCCTGCAAGCTTTGCCGCAGCCAGTTGAAGATGACGCTGACGCCTTTGCGGTCCAGCTGTTTTTCTTCCACGCGCAGCACGTCGCACCACTTCTGCGCCCAGAAGTCGGCAAACTCCGGGTGCTGCAACAGCTGCTCGATGAGCCGGTCGCGTTTGTCGGGGCGGGGATCGCTAGCAAAGCGGCGGGCTTCCGCGGCCGTGGGTAGCCGGCCCAGAAGATCCAAGTAGGCCCGACGCAAGTATTCCACATCCTCGCACAAGGGAGCCGGGTTGATGCGAAGCTGCTTTAGCCGGGCGAACACCAGGCGGTCGATAAAGTTGCGCGGTTCGGGACCTTGCCACTGCCACTGCGGCCGCCGCGGCACGAACGCCACCCGCACGGCTACCTGCCGGTTCAAAAACCGCACCAGCACGGTGCTTTGCCCGTCGCTGCGCCTCCGCACCCGTCCCTCGGGAGTCACTTCCACGCGCTGATCCACCGCTTCGTAAACGGCCAGCCAGGTCACGTCCCGGGCGGAGCCGTCGGAGAAACGAGCTTGCACGCGAAGTTGGACTTCCTCCCGAGGCGCTTCGACCACCACGTCCCGGGGATCGACTCGAAGCTCCACCACTTGCGGGGCCTCTTGGGCGTCGTCCGGGGCCCCCTGCTCGATCCAGTGGAGCAGGATGCGGTACAGCCGCGAATCCGTGCCGAAGCGCTTGCCGCCCTGGTGGGCCAGCTGGAGAGTGGCCTTGCGGAGCAGGAGGCTTTGCTCGGGCCGGAGCAGGTCGATGCGGCGGCCCAACTGGTCCCGCACCAGCGCCTGGTGATCCCAGGCGGGATCGTCCCCGCGCAGCGAAAGCCGAAACCCTCCCTTGCCGTTCTTGTTGCCGTGGCAAGTGCCCCGGTTGCAGCCTGCCTTGGCCAGCACGGCCTGTACGTCCACGCGATAGGAGACCGGGGAAGGCCCCTCCTGCCCCCAGGCCCCCGCCGGCACAACCGCCCAGCTTAGCCAGGCAATCGTCAAAACGCTCCACTTGGGCATGAAGAGTTTCCTCGGCAAGGTAGGTGAACACATTATTTGTTTCCTCCCCCTGCACCGCAAGCCAAACCCCAGCTTGGGGTGCGGCTGAAATTTTGTGGCGGTTTTCAGGCAGCCTGGCGGATGCAGGTGGTCCAAAGGTGGTCAAAAGTTCCATCCAGCAATGCCGCCCGCAGGCTCAACACCGCCTCGGCCCGGCGTTTTCGCCAGTTGCGCATCCCCGATCCCTTACACCGCGCCCCCACCAGGTGCTTGCACGTCCCCTCCACCGCGCCGCTGCCGATGGGAAGCCCCAAAGCCCGACGGCGCGGATGGTCCAAACGCCTCGCGTTGTGACGTATATATACGGCCAATCTCCGTAACGCCTTCCGCCTTCTCCGACTCCCAAAGCCACCGCTCTTTGCTCAACCGCACGCCGAAGTCCTCCAGTAAAAACTTTTGCACTTGCTCCCCGGGCATCCAGGCCCTCAGGCGTACGAGTTTACTCAGCTAGCACATCACTTGGTTTAGCGTTTCCATGCCAGGAGAGAATGAGCGTTTTTTTCTTGCAAGTGGCGAGCCGCTGGCTTCAGCTGGCGGAGAAGAATAACCAAAAGCGCTTATTCGGCTCTCCCCGGACTGAAGTCCGGGGCTCGCCACTGGGTGCTTCCGCACCGGGCAGGAAAAAGCGTGTTTTGTGGAAAACAACGTACAGAGTGAAGTGGCGGCTCACCAGGAGGTTCGCCCTCCCAGGGAGCTTCCGCTCCGTTGCAAGAAAAAACGTTTCTTCTTGCAACGGCGAGCCGCCAGCTTCAGCTGGCGGAGAAGATCGACATGCGTTTTTTTTGGCTCTCCGGGCGGCTAAAGCCGGGGGCTCGCTACTGGGAGCTTCTGCACCGGGGGCGTGGGGGATGGCGAGCCGGGAGCGTCAGCTCCCGGAGACAATGAAAAACACGCGCTGACTTGCAGATTGGCTCCGCGAGTTGACACTCGCGGCTCGCTGTTACGAGAACGCACGCAACCGGCGAGCCGCGCGCCGGCAGCCGGCGGTTGGCCAGCGTAGC
>JALSGI010000805.1 GCA_026982835.1 Planctomycetota bacterium
TTCATCACCGCCGAGCAACTGTTGCACCTGGCCCGCCGCATCCCCAACCCCTACGGCCGTTACCTGGAACAAGTGGTGCAAGAGGAGACTGCTTCGGAGTCCCAGGCCGCCTGAGCCGCCGGGGGGGACCTTGCCCGGGTTGAAAAACGCCATGAAACTCCTGGTCTTCCTGCCCAACTGGATCGGCGACGCCGTGATGGCCACCCCGGCGCTGCGGGCGCTGCGGGAAGGCTTTCCGCAGGCGCAGCTTGTGGGGGTGATGCGTCCGGGGGTGCAGGCGGTGCTGGAAGGAACGCCCTGGCTGGACCAGGTGATTCGCTACCATCCCCGCGGCGGCTCCACGGAGCAGGGGACCCGAAGCCTCCTGCGGCAACTGCGCCGCTTGCGCCCCCAGGTGGCCGTGCTGATGCCCAATTCGCTGCGCAGTGCCCTGCTGGCCTGGTTTGCCGGGGCACGGCGGCGGGTGGGATATCGCCGCTATGGCCGCGGCTGGCTGCTGACCGATCCGCTTGCCCCCCCGCGGCACGGACGCCGCCTGATGCGCGTGCCCATGGTCGATTACTACCTGGCCCTGGCCTACCAGTTGGGCTGCCCTGTGCAATCGCCCCGGTTGGAGCTGGCCACCACGCCCCGGGACCGCAAGCTGGCCGACCAGCGTGCCGGGGAGCTGGGCATCGCCGATTGGCAGCAGGTGGTGGTGCTCAACTGCTCGGGAGCCTTCGGTGCGGCCAAGCTCTGGCCCGTGGAACACTTCGCCCTGCTGGCCCGCCGGATCGCCGCCGAGTTGGACTACCAGGTGCTGGTGATCTGCGGGCCGCAAGAGCAAGCCACTGCCAGGGCCATCGTCCAACAAGCGGATCATCCGGGGGTGCTCACGCTGGCCGGAGGCCCCTTGAGCCTGGGGCTGAGCAAGGAATGCGTGCGGCGGTGCCGGTTGATGGTCACCACCGACAGCGGTCCCCGACATTTCGCCGTGGCCTTTGGCGTGCCGGTGGTGGGCTTGTTCGGGCCCACGCCGCCGATCTGGGGCCGCAACCCCACGGCCCGCGAGATCGCCTTGCAGGTGGAAGAACTGCCTTGCCTGGGTTGCCATCGCCGCCGCTGCCCGTTGGGCCATCATCGTTGCATGCGCGAGCTTTCCCCCCAGCGGGTTTTCCAGGCCGTGGTGACCTTGTTGGAACAAACGCATGCCGAAGCGGCTTGAACCAGCCCTTGGAGTTTGATCTCCCCGGGCGGAAGCCCGCGGCTCGCCGGAGAAGTCCGGTGAGTGTCCCATTAGCGACGGCTTGCTTCCACACCATGCCCTACTTGTGGATCAACCCCGAGTACCGCTCGCTGGCCCAGGCCCGGCAATGGAACCACCTGGACGAGCTGCTCTTTCACGTCCAGGGGGAACTGGTGCGTCCGGTGCATCATGTGCGGGAGACGTTGCGGCTGGTGGTTTCCGGGGCCGAGGGGGCCTGCACTTTCTACCTGAAGCGGGAAGCAGCCGTGCCGTGGAAGTACCTGCTTCGCCGGGTGCTGCGCAGCGGCCGCTGGTGGACCCCGGCCCGAAACGAGCTAGAGGTGCTGCTGCGGCTCAAAGCGGCGGGGCTCTCCGGCCCGGAGGTGGTGCTGTGCAGCCAGCGACTGTGGCCGCGTCCCTGCTGTGCGTTGATCACGCGGTCGCTGGAGGGATACCGGCCGCTGAATCAACTCCTGGCCCAACAGGGGCGGGCTCTGCCACGGCCGGAGTTGCAACGGCTGTTTGCCCAACTGGGCGACCAACTGGCCCGCATGCACGAAGCCGGCGTGTTCCACCCCGGGCTGTTTTCCGATCACGTGTACGTACGTGGGGGCTCGGGCAGTTGGGAGCTGGCCTATTTAGGCTTTCGTCGGGCCTGGGCCTGTGGGCACTTGGGGCTGGAGGCCCGAGCCCGATCGCTGGCGGCGATGCTGGCGACGCTTTCGCCCCGCGTGGCCGACGCCCGCTTGCGGCAAGCCCTCTTCGATGCCTACCTGGGCTGCTGCGGCTGGGAAGACCGCTCCGTGGAACTGCTGGCCGAGGTGGCCCGCCACACCGCCGCCCTGCTGGCTCAGCGGCATGTGTGGGAAGTGCGCGAAACCGATACCCAGGCCCACCAGTCGCTGCACCCGCTGGAGAGCCTGCAAGCGGGGCGGATGTGGGTCGATCCGCAGTTTCGCCCGCTGCTGGAGCAGTTGGGGCTGGACAGCTTCGAGGCCGTGATGCACTCCACCAGTGGCAAGCGGCTGCGGGCACTCCCCGACCGGGAAAACTGGCGCCTGGAGCTGCCCCGGCCGGGCGGAGGCACCGTGGGAGCCTATCTGAAAAAACACCGCAGCCGCTCCTGGCGACAGCGTCGCCGGGCTCGGCGAGGGCGACCGCCGGAACCCAGCCCCGGACGGGTGGAAGCACGCAACATCGTCCGCCTGAGCCGCTCCGGGATCGACTGCATGCGATTGGTGGCCTACGGGGAGAAGCTGCATCGGGACGGGCTGCTGGAGTCGTTCGTGATGACCGAGGAGCTGGAAGGGTTTACCCAGTTGGACCATTTTCTCCGCCGACGGTTTCCCCCCCGACGCACGGGCCCCAAAACCGAAGACGACCGCCACTTGGACGCCCTGATCGCCCAGGTGGCCGCCGTGGCCCGCAAGTTCCACCGCCTGGGCTACAACCACCGGGACTTTTATTGCTGCCACTTTTTCATCCGCGAAGAGTCTCCCGGCCGATACAAGGTACATCTGATCGACTTGCAGCGCGTGCAGCACCGGCGGCACTTTCGCACCCGCTGGCTGGTCAAGGACCTGGCCCAACTGGCTTACTCCGCCCCGGCCGAGCGGATCGGACGCACGCACCGCATGGCGTTCATCAAGCACTATTTCCAAGTGAAAAAACTCCGCCCGGAACACAAACGCTTCATCCGTCGCGTGCTGGCCAAGTGGCGGTGGATGGAACGCACGCTGGGAAAACACCCATGAACCTCGCCCTGGTGATCGCCGAACTGGACCCGCGCCGCGGCGGGGCCGAACAGTGGACCGCCCAGTTCGCCCGCTGGCTGCTGGAGCAAGGGCACCGGGTCCACCTGGTCAGCCGTCGGCTACGAGGGCTGAAGCACCCGCACTTGCGCTGGCATCCTCTGCCGCCGGTTCGGCACCCCTGGCAACTGGCCCAAGCCGCCGAGGAGATCGTAGCCCGGCTTTCCGTGGAGGTGGTTCACGACATGGGCTTGGGCTGGTCGGGCCAGGTGTTTCAGCCGCACGGGGGGTCGCGTCTGGCGGTCCAGCAGTGCGCACTGAGTTGCGTTCCCGAACCGCTGCGGACGCTCAAACGCCATGTCACCGGCTGGCTGCCCCGCTACCGGCGCTTGCGGCGGCTGTGCCTGCGGCAGTTTGCCGATCCGAACCGGCTCTACGTGGCTTTGTCCAAGATGGTCCAGCAGCACTTCCGGCAATTTCATCGGGTGCCCCAGGAAAACATCCGCCTGATCTACAACGGCGTGGACTTGCAGCACTTCGATCCGGAGCCGTTCCAGCGCCAGGGGAAACAGCTCAGAAAAAAACACCACCTCCAGGGCGGCGATTTGCTCTTGCTGTGTGTGGCCCACAATTTCCGCCTCAAGGGCGTGCCGGAGCTGCTCACGGCCGTGGCCTCGGCCAGTGCCGTCTGCCCGCGGATAAAGCTCTGGGTCGTAGGCGGGCGCCGCCTGGGCCGCTGGCGGCGTCGGGCAGCGTACTTGGGCCTGGGGGACCGGGTGAAGTTCATCGGGGCCGTGGCCGATCCCCGCCCCTGGTATGCCGCGGCCGACGTGCTGGTGCATCCCACCCACTACGATCCGTGCAGCCTGGTGGTGCTGGAGGCCCTGGCCATGGGGCTGCCGGTGCTGACAACCACCCGCAACGGGGCGGCGGAACGGATGCGGCACGGCCTGCACGGCTGGGTGCTACCCGGTCCCACCGACGTCCATCAACTGGCTCTGGCCCTGGTCGCCTTGGCCCAGGATGCCGACCTGGCTGCGATGCGCAAGGCCGTGCTGGAGCTTCGCCCCCAGTTGGACATCCACAAGAACTTCCAGGCCATCTGGAACTGCTACGAGACGCTCACTTGGCAGAAGGTTGCCGCTTAGCCGCTCTTCGCTTCTGGTTTATGCCCCGCGTTCCTGACGGGGCTCTGCTTTCATTTGGCCCCTCGCTGCTGGAAACATCGGGGAGAAACCCGCTTCTACCAGACTTCGATTTCGTTGTGCAGCTCGAATCCCGGGGCCGCTTCCATGGCTGCCGCCTGGGCCAGTTGCTTGCAGTAGTAGGTGGCACACCGCCCTCGCAGAATGAGCGTGTTTTCCTGCACCAGCACCTGGAGATTGCGAACCCGGTCTTCCGTGCGGTGACGCACGGCGCGCTGCACACGCACCATCAGCACTTCCAGTTGCGGATTGGCCGGCACGCGCCGCCGGGACAGGCGCTGGATCCGCACTCCGTTGGCCGAATCCATCTCTTGCATCGTACCTTCTCCGTAAGGAACTTTTTCCAAGGCACTCCGCCCAAAGCGTGAGCCCAAGCTTAAAGGCAGCGGGTCATAGGCCTCTTCCCCGTTGGCGATTTCCCGGTGCACAACGAAAGCACGTTCAAGCAAGAACCTTCCGGCGACGGCGATCCCTCGTGTGTCCGTTCGTGAAGCAACCCGGCAGAGATCGCAAGACGACTTCACTCCTTTATGACCATCCGTGCCGGGTGCCGCTGATTATTTCACCAGAGCAAATCTTCCCAGGCACCCGCGTGGCTTTCATCCGGTTCCTGTTCGCATCCCCTGATAGGACGATACGATCCTACGCCTCCTGCGTCCGGGTTGTCAAGTATTCGCTTCTGGGAAAAGGAAAAAGCTCCTTCCATGAATAGCCCGGTGCCTGATGTGGCCATATCGCCCGGGTTTCATCTATGGCCGCTTTTTCATCTTGGGTTCCTTGGTGGTGAAGATGTAGTATTGGGATGAGAAACTGGCAATCCACACCTTTGCTGTTTCCCTGGCCGAGAGTGAAGGATACTCTTGCTCGTTCTGAAAAAATCCCAGTATCTCCGTACCCACGATCCGATACAGCGGCTTGCCCGGACGCTTCCCCTTGGACTTGGTCGTTTGATTGGTAGCTTCGATTTCAACTTGCTCTCCGGCTTTGTAAGTCGGCGAAGCGGAGGCCACTTCCCCCGCCGAGCCTGCCGAGGAACCGGTCGAAACCTACTCCCGGGGGACCAGGCGACCGTAGCCGCTGCTGGTTTTGCCCCCTACGCCCCAGTATTTCAATGCATTGCAGAGCAGCTCCAGGGCGCAGTTGGTCCATTCGTGGGCTTGTGTCACGTTCGGCCCTCGCCACGAGACGGCCACCAAAAATGCGCCTTGCACGGAAAGAAACGAAACGGGAGTGGGACTGTCGAAGTCCGTCGGCGGCCGGAACTTCGGATCCTTCGGATCACGGTTATAGTCTGAATGATGCGGAGTCATCACATCCAGCCGCAGCGGCTGCGGGTCCGAATCGGGCACGTACCAGGCGTCGTGAAACACAATGCAGCCGGAATCGTCCGTGTTGCCGAACAGAAGCCGGTAATAGTTTTCTGGGCAATCCTCCCGTTTCCCTTCCAGATATTCGCGGTACTGTTTGTCTTCATCTTTCGTAGGGCGGCGGAACTTGGGGGCCTGGGGGCCCCAAACCGCGTGGCAGTAGTGGGCTGCTACCCCCTTGAGCGAAGAGCCGGGAATCACCGGCATCCCGTAAACGTGATGGAGCGTCAAGCCCGTCTCCAACACGTTTTCCCGGCCCAGGCCCACGATCAACCTCCCCACGGTTTGCAGCTTCCGCGTGCAGGCCGAAGGTGGCAACTGCTGCTTCCACCGCTGGTAGGCCGCCTGGTAGAGCTGGGTCAACTCCCTATCCTGGGCGGCCCTGATGGCAACTTCCAGCAGTTCGGATCGTTCCTGGGGACTATCCTGATCGAGAAAAAGCTCCTTGGCGGCATACCGCTGCAACAGCAGTCCGGGATGTTGTCCACGGGTGCGGTTCAGCGAGGCAATGGTAGAACGCATGGCGAATCTTTTCCTTTTGTCTAGCCTCGGGCCTCCACGTACCGCTTGAGCCAACCGGCCGCTAGGAGCGCATCGCGGCTTAGCCGAAGATATTCTACCAGTCCGGACTCGCGCGCTTGCTCGTCCAGGGAGTTCACCTGGTTCCGGTCGATCTTTTGATACCCGACCGCGTGGAGTACCGAGGCCAGGTCCTCCACGTAGTCGGAGCGGCTTTTCAGGGCAAAGGCCACTGCCTGGGCCAGACCGCAGGCGTGGATCAAGGCCGGAAAACGCTTGGCAAAGCTTTCGTATTCCTGGTTGTCCTTGTTGCCGAGGCGCTTTTGGATTACCTGGTAGGCTTGCTGGGCCATTTTCTGGGTTCTGGTGGTTGTCATGGTTCGTAGCTCCATTGGCTAGCAGGGTGTGAACACGCAGCGCACCTGCCCGCGACCCACTGTCGCCTTCCCGCCGATCTGCAATCGCAATTCCTTGCTAGCGAACTTGTCCAACAGTTTTTCGGGAGTGATCTGTCCGTTGGCCCGGCCGTTGGAAAGGAATACTCGCTCGCACTGGATCACCCCGGCCAAAATCGATTCGGCCGGCAGGGCCTCCTCGGTCCAGAGCATCCGTTCGGCCACGGTTTTGGTCTCATCGTCGATTCGCACGCGGGTGATCACCTCGGTGCTGGTCTGGCAGAGGTAGTCGAAAATCAAATCCGGCACCACGGCAAACCGCCGCCGGAACTGCTCTTGCCAGGAGTTGTCGCGTGGAAAGACCCATTCGGCCAGCTTGGTGGCCCAGCCGTTGGCTGTCGGGCATTGCTGGGCCGTCAGGTCGAGATCCTCCAGGTAAAGTTTGTCGCCTTCTTGCAGGACGGTTCTCTGGGCAACGTGGGCCTTACCTTCGTCGATTGCGGCCGGGGCCGTCACCGGAAGCTCCATCCCGGCCAGCTTGAGCATCCGCTCCAGCCGTCGCAAGCACAAGGGGGAACTCACCCAGGCAAACGTGCCACGGAAGCTGCGTACCGGCAGGCAGACAAGCTGGGCATCGGTGGGAATCAGGGAACCGGAGTTGCCCAAGTCCTCACCGTCATCCACCGTGCCAAAAGCGGCTTTCAGACAAAGGTTCTGCCTTCGCTGCAGCTCCGTGGCCCCGAAGTGGTCGGCCAAAACCCCCTTGAAAGCCGAGGCCCGTATCACCGGCCAGCCGGTTACCTTGTCGCGGTCGATGGGCAGATCGATATAATCCACGCCGCGCCCCACGCCCAGGTGCGTGGGAGTGAGCGTGTGGATCCAGTAGATGCGCGTCTTGGCCATGATACTCTCTCCTCACGGTGAGCTTACGGTTTCCAAGTTCCCCAGACGGCCAGTCCGAAACCGTCGCGTCGTTCTTGTTCCTCGTCGCAAACCGACCGAAGCCACTCCTCGGCCAGCTTTTCTGCCCCGCCAGACGGACAGCGGAAAAAATAAACACTGCCCGCCGGCACCATGCGGCGCGTGGCTTTGGGCTTTTGGTTTTCCAGACACCAGCCCGACACAGCCTGCCAGCGCCCGCAGCACACCCCCACCAGTTCCAGTTCCACGCCAGCGAACGTTCCTTTGAGCCCGTTGTTCAGCCAGCCAGGCCTCCACCCGCTGGTGAAGATCGCCGGGGTCACCAGCACCATGCGGACATACTGGGTCTTTTCCAAGGCTTGTTTCACCTCTTCCGGGCACTGCCACAGGTGGCCCTGATCGGCCGTCTGCCAGTGGACCAGGCGGCGCTCCCCGCCCAGGGGATGCCACGTGCTCCAGTCTTTCAGCGGGGGTGCGCCTTCGGGGAGGCTTTGATTTTCGGACAGTTCCACGCGGGCCGAGAGGGCGATAGGGACATATCGATCCAGAAACGCAGGTTCACCGGGCGGCGTTTGGCTTGCCGGAAGGTATCGAGGCAAAGCATTGACATACAGATTGGCCGTGGCAAACAGCAGATGCTCTTCGGCCACACCCCGCTGAGGATTGAGCGATACATGATCCCGCATCTGCCGCAGCGGGGAGTGCAAGAAACTTTCGTCGAACCAGCAGATGTCCCACTCCTCCCGGTACGTCGTCAGCCACTGGACATATTTCTCCAGCGGCCACCAGGCCGGGGGTGGCTGGGGCTTAAAATCCTCGGAGGATTGCTCTTCGGCCAGCAGAACCGGTTGTAGGCCCCCGGCTTCCCCGGGGAAATCCACCCCTTCGTTTTCTTGCAAACGGTGCGGCCGCAGTTGGAACAGTTGCAGAGGTTGAGTACAGTCGGCTGCGACGGGTTTTCCTAGCAGACAATCCTTCGGAGCAGGGAGGTAAAGTTTCCCCTCGGCCGCCGGCAGCGGGCCAGCCACGGCGATCTTGCGCAGTTGATCGGGCACAGGCGGAGCAAAGTCCCCGGTGCCGGACTTCACCAGCGCCGTGCGAAACGCACCGGCCACTACCGAAGGTAAAAACCAAGACATCCCGCGCATCCGGTTCCCCTGCCCGCGCCCAAAGGGACGGCCGTCGCGGGCAATCAAGGGATCAAAGGGGGTAAGGGTCAAATAATGCGTTGGCATCGTCCTGTCCACTTTTATGGTTCCGGGTGCTGCCGCGATGGAGTTTCACCCGAGAGCCGGAAAGCCTCGGCGATTTGCCAGGCCACCAGCAGCGCAGCGGCCAGTTGTTCAAACTCTTCGATCTTTCCGAACCGGGTCAGTTCATCGTGAATTTCCTTTTTGCGATGGGCGGCCGAAGCGGGTTGCTTGGCCGCAAGCAATCGCAAAGCATCGGCACGGAGAGCTTCCAGCGGCCCCGGGGAACCTGGTTGTCCTGCAGTTTCGCTCCAACCTTGATAGACCTCGACCATTTCTCTCAATTCGTAGGGAAACCCGCGGGGAATCGCTTGGTCTAAATGCCAACTTACGTATTGGAGAATTCGGTCCACCGGGTCGGGATGTTGGGCGACTGCGGAAGAAGCAGCACAATTTCCAGAACCTGCTGCCCACCGGACGCGGTACCGCAGGGGGGCTCCGCCTCGCTTGTAAACGTGGACGGCCAGTCCGTTGCGGTCCGGCTCCTTGGCATCCTTTTCGGCTGCCCGACCGTACTCCAGCAGGTCTTCCAAGTTCTCCAGGAAGTGACCGATGGCAATCCCGACCGAGAGGGTGGGGGGCCGGTCGCCGTTTCTATAATTCATAAGTTTTTCCCCGAACTCTTGGTGGAGCTTCCGGGCGCACTGGAGGCACCGGTCCACCGGCACGAAGGCCAGCACGTCGTCTCCCCCGGCATAAACCAACACGCCTTGGTGCTGCCGAACAATCTCGCTTACCGAGCTAGAGAAGGCAGCTAGTGCAGCCGAAAAATTGCGGTTTTCATCGGGAGATGGCAAACGAGAAATCGTCTCTCCCATCCGGTCC
>JALSGI010000806.1 GCA_026982835.1 Planctomycetota bacterium
AACGCCTCTGGTACCACCGGCCGCTTGTTTCCCCGCATGATGATTCCCCCTGGACTACACTCCCGCCCAACACCCCCGCCCTGCAAAGCGAGCATCGCCTGCTCCAGCTGCCGGGAAACCAGTCGCTGCACCTGGAAGTGAACCAGCGGCGGCTGCTGGTGCCGGGGCTTGCCCCCGAGCTGGATGGACTGCGCGTGGTGCACTTTTCGGACTTGCACCTGGCCGGGGCCGTGCCGCGGGAGTTTTTTCAGCTTGCAGTAGAGCAAGCTATGCTTTTGCAACCCGAGCTGGTGGCGGTAACCGGCGACCTGGTCGATCGGCCCGAGTGCCTCCCCTGGCTTCCCGAGGTGCTGGCCCCCCTGCGAGCCCCCGGCGGGGTGCTGGTGGTCCTGGGCAACCACGACCGGCGCCTGGGAGCGGCGCGGCTGGTTCAATGCCTGGAACAGTTGGACAACCTTCTCTACCTGGGCGGGCGCTGCGTGCTGCTTCGGGTCCGCGGGCAAAACGTGCTGGTCGCCGGCAGCAGTTGGCCTTGGGTGGGGCCGCGCCCCGATCCGCAAGAGGCGATTCAGGCCGCAAGCCACGAACCGGTGGGGTTGCGGCTGCTGGTGACCCATTCGCCGGATGAGTTTCCCTGGGCGGCGGGTCGGGGATTCCAGCTGGTGCTGGCCGGGCACGTGCACGGGGGGCAGATTCGCCTGCCGCTGGCAGGCCCGCTGGTGGCCCCCAGCCGCTACGGAGTGAAGTACGCCACCGGCAGCGTCTATCGCCGGGGCGGGGCGGTGATGCACGTGTCGCGGGGTCTGTCGGGCAAGTGCCCCTTGCGGTTTGGCTGCCCGCCAGAGCTTACCTGCCTGGTGCTGCACGCGGCCCAGGAAGTGCCCAGGTAGGCGGACGGTTTGCAGCAAACGTGGTCTTTGCGTCCAGCCCGCTGCGGGAATGCGACTACTTGTCCGGGGCTCCCGCGGCTTGCACGCCCGTGGGCTTGGGCGCCCGGGCCGCTTCTTGCTGCGGGCGCACCACGCGAATCACCACCGGCACCGAGCAGGGGTTGCCAGCCACCTTGGCCTGGGCGTGGAAGAGGCGCTGGCCCTCGGGCACCCAGGGCCGGGCCGTAAGGTAAATCGTGCGCTGGTTGGCCCCGGGTGGGATCAGCACCCCGTTGAGCCCGATGTTGTCCACATAAATCCCGTGCGGCAGGTTGTTCACGTTGAAGGTGACCCGCTGCTTGAACCCGTTGCGCGTGATCTTCAGCGTGGCCGTCACCGTGGTGCCCGGCTGGATGGTAATCACCTGCGGCTGAAGCTGCACCAGCACCTTGTCTTGGCCGGCAAGCTCGATCCGCTCCAGCACCCCGGCCGCCTTGCGCACGCTGCGGCCGGCGATGGTGGCCTCGGCCGTGAACCTCACGGGCTGGTGCCCCTTGGGATCGGGGGCGTCCGGGTCGGCCCAAACCACGGCCCAGGCCCGCTCGTGCCCGGCCTGAATCTCCAGCGGCTGGGTCACGTGCAGCCCCTGGGGCAATCCCTGGCAGGTGATCCGCACGGGGCCTTCGAACCCATCACGGCGCCGCACGGTAAAGACCAGCTCCCGCCCGCTGCCTCGCGGCAAGCGCACGCTGCGGGTGTTCAGGGTCACGGTGAAATCGGGCTGGGGGTTGCGTACCACCAGGTGGTAGGCGAACCGCGGGCCGCCCAAGCCCCGGGTATCCTCGACGCGCACGTAGTAGGTGCCGTCCTGCGGGGCGGTGAAGCGCAGCACCGAGTCCCGACCGGCGTAACGCATCGCGTCGTCGTCGTTCTCGTAATAGACGGTGAACACCGGCAGCCCGTTGGGCACCAACTGGGTGCCCAGCGGATGCGGCTCCACGATGAAACAGGGCTCATCCAGCGGGTGGGCCTTGGGGCTGGTGTCGAAGTAACAGCGCCGCTTGCCCGCCACGGTGTAGAACAGGAAGCCCGAGTCAGGCCCCTGCGGCAAGCGGAACAGCCGCACCACCTCGCCGCCCAGGTACATGTACTGGTTCAGTTCCATTTCTTCCCAGTTGGTCACCCGGGCCAGGTTCTGGTCCGAGTCGATGGGCCGGAAGGTGATGGCCGAGTCGCGTACGGCCTGGAGCAGCAGCCGCGGCACGGGACGGCCCTGGGCGTCCAGCACCTCGATCCGCGTATCGGCGGGCGAGCCGTACCGGGCAGCCAGCGTCTCGATCACCACCTGCTGCCCGGCTTTCAGCTCCAGGCGGTAAAGGTCCGCGTCCGGCTCGCCGGCGGCGGAATGCAACTGGCCGCTGGCTCCCCCCGGCACTGGCAACCGCACGGCCTGCTTCAATTCCCCGTTGGGCTCTTGCTCGTAAATCACCGGCCAGGCGGCGGCCACCACCCGGGGCACTTTCCGCACTCGGTAGCGCCGCCGATCCACCGGCACGGCCACCGAGCCGCTTGCGGGCACTTGGACTTTCACCGCCGCCTGCGGGGGCAGATTGAAACCCACCAGGCGCACTTGCACCTCCTGCCCCGCGGCGGCTACCAGCGGCACGGCTCCCGTGACCAGCGGGAACGTGCCTACCGAAAGCCGGTAGCGATGCTCCTTGGAACCGCGGGCTTCCAGGTCGGTCACGCGCACCAGGTAGGTGCCGTCGCGGGCAAAGCGATAAGCAAGCACCGGGTCGGCGTGCTGGTCGAAGTCGTTGCTGGAAGCCAGCAGTTGCATCTCCTCATCGAACAGCGACAGCACCCCGTTGAGCTTCGAGCCAAGTTGGGCCGCCTCCAGCACCATCACCACTTGCTGGCCCGCCCGGGCCTGGATGCGATAGAAGTCGGCATCGCCGCTGTGGGCCACCGTGCCCCAGATGCCACTTTCCAGCGGCAGCGTCTGGGCCTGCCGGGGCGAGTCGTTGGGTTCTTTTTCTTCCCGCTGGGCCAGGGTGTCCACGTACACTTCCAATTGGTTGCTGGTGCCTCCGGCGGTGGTCACCGCAAGGGTATATTTGCCCGGCGTGGCGTCCTTGGGCAGCCGAAGCTCCAGCCGGGCGGTGCGGCTGCCGGCTTGCTCTTGGGGAAGCACGCGCACCTTGGCCCCGGGAAGCGAAAGCTGTGCGGAAAGCACCCCCCGCAGGTGCTTGCCCTGCACGTGAACCTGCACCACCTGGCCTGCCTGCCAGGCCCAGGGCCGCACCGCCTCCAGCACGGGCCGCGGCGGAGGCACGCGGCGGCCGCTGGTCGTGTCATAAACGGCCCAGCTCCCATCCAAGCGACCCACCAGCAGGCGATCCCCTTGGGGGGAGAAGGCCAGCGCGGGAGCCCAATCCGGCTGGGGCTCCAGCAGCCGCAGTTCGCGCAAGGAGTTCGTGTTCCAGAGTTTCACTTCGCCCCCTTCGGCGCTGCTGGCCAGCAGCTCGCCCCGGGGCGACCAGGCCAGGCGGATAATGGCCCTCTGGTGGGCAAAGCGGGAGTAGCGCAGCGTGTTGGTCCCTTCGGCGGCCTGGGGACCCAGGTGCCAGAGCCGCAGGCGGTTGTCGGCCCCGGCGGCCACCACGCGGCGGCCCTCGGGACTGAAGACCACAGCCAACTGGGCCTTCAGCGGCTGGCCGAACGTCTCCAGCCGCTTGCCCGTTTCGGCCTGCCAGAGCTTCACCGTGCGATCGCCTGCGGCGGTGGCCAGGTACGGTCCCCGGGGCGACCAGGCCAGATCGTACACCGGGGCGTTATGCCCCTTGAGGCGGTGGCGCACTGCCCGGGAAGCCAAGTCCCAGATCAGCACCTGGTGGTCGTAGCTGGCCGTGGCCAGGAGCTTTCCATCGGGTGAGAAAGCTACCGCGTAGATGGCGTCCCGATGTCCGCGCAGCGTGGCGGCCACTTTCCAGCTCTTGGTGTCCCAGAGCAGCACCTGGCCTTCCAGGCCCGGCTCCCCGGCCCCGGCGGCCAGCAACTTTCCATCGGGCGAAAAAGCCAGGGCGTTTGCACTGCCCTCAACACCGGCGAGCGTGCGCAGCGGTTCCTGGGCTACCGGATCCACAAGCTCCACGCGGCGATAGCGCCCCAGGGCCGCTAGTTTTCCATCGGGGCTCCACGCGGCGGCAAACACCGAATCCCGTGGTCGTACCTTCACCGGCACTCGGGGCACGGCCAGCAGCACCTTGGGTGGGGCTTTGCCTTGGGGGCCGCGGGCGCCCTGGTCGATCCAGCGCCGCAGCAGCTCGAGCTCTTGTTCGGTGGGAGGGTCGCTCCCCTCGGGTGGCATGGCCGGTTCGGCCTTGCCCACTAGCACCAGGTACAGCCGGCTGCGGCTGCTATCGCCGGGGGCCAGCACCGAGCCGTTCTCTCCCCCGGCCAGCAGGTGCTGGTAGGAGTCCAGACTCAAGCCCCCTTCGCGGTCCTCGGCGTTGTGGCACCCCTGGCAATACTTGCGCAGCAGGGGCAACACGTGGCGGTGGAAATCCACCTGGTCGGCGGTCTTCGGGGCCGGCTTTTTCCCCGCAGCGGGTTTTCCCGGCTCGGGAGCCACCACAGCTTGGGCCCACAGGGCCGAAGGCCCCAGAGCCAACAACAACCACGCCAACAAGCAGCTTAGGGAGTGAATGCGTTTCATGGGGTTTTTGCTACGTTTGGAGTCCTACACGTCTCCCAGCTCGCCGCGATCAAGGATCGACGTTTGCTTTCGCACCTGGCGAGCCCCCGGCTTTTTAGTTGGCGAGCCCCGGACTTTAGTCCGGGGAGAGCCAAATAAGTGCATTGCGTTTTTTTCTCCGCCAGCGGAAGCTGGCGGCTCACCGTTGTTGGTATTTCTTGCATCGGTGCGGAAGCACCATCTCATCCCCCCAAGCCTCCAAGTCCCCACCGCCTCCGGGAGCTGACATTCCCGGCTCGCTGTTGCTCGGTGTTTTTTTCTCGAACTGGAGCGGAAGCTCCCAGTGGCTGCGGCCCGGCCGCCTCCGGGAGCTGACGCTCCCGGCTCGCTGGTTGTGTGCGCAAGTGGCGTCTTTTCTTGCCCGGCGAGCCGCATGCGCAAGCATGCGGAGTGAACCGGATTCAAACGCTTATTTGCGGTTTTCCTCCGGGAGCTGACGCTCCCGGCTCGCTGGTTGTGTGCGCAAGTGGCGTCTTTTCTTGCCCGGCGAGCCGCATGCGCAAGCATGCGGAGCGAACCGGATTCAAACGCTTATTTGCGGTTTTCCTCCGGGAGCTGACGCTCCCGGCTCGCTGGTTGTGTGCGCAAGTGGCGTCTTTTCTTGCCCGGCGAGCCGCATGCGTAAGCATGCGGAGCGAACCGGATTCAAACGCATATTTGCGGTTTTCCTCCGGGAGCTTACATTCCCGGCTCGCTGGTTGTGTGCGCAAGTGGCGTCTTTTCTTGCCCGGCGAGCCGCATGCGCAAGCATGCGGAGTGAACCGGATTCAAACGCATATTTGCGGTTTTCCTCCGGGAGCTTACATTCCCGGCTCGCTGGTTGTGTGCGCAAGTGGCGTCTTTTCTTGCCCGGCGAGCCGCATGCGCAAGCATGCGGAGTGAACCGGATTCAAACGCTTATTTGCGGTTTTCCTCCGGGAGCTTACATTCCCGGCTCGCTGGCCAAGTGGCGGCTCACCGTTTAATGAAAGCAAGCGTTTGTTCTCGCACTGGTGCGGAAGCACCCCGCGCAAGCCGCAAGGCGCACGCCGCAAGACGCACTTCAGTGGTTGAACAAAAACTCGCGGCTGGTCAGCACGCTCCAGAACAGGTCCTCCAGCACCTCGCGGCGGGGGGCCTGTTTTTGGGCTTCTTTCAGCGCCGCCAGCACCCGCTGCTTTTCCTCGGCCGTGGGTCGCCGGCTCAGCGCCCGCAGGTACAACTGCTCCAGAATCTTCTCGTCGCTCCACCCGGCCGCAAGCCACCGCTGGAGCACGTTCCCTTTGCTCTTGAGCTTCTGGTTGATCGTCTGCCCGTTGGAAAGGTGCAACACCTGCGTCATGCTCGGCTCCTGCGAGCGTTCGCAGGCGCAGGTGGTCTCCCGCTTGGGGCGACCGAAGGTCTTCAAAAAGTAGTTGTCCACGTTCGAGTCGGGCAGTTGCAGCGCCCGGTAGCCGCTGGGGTAGCCTTTGAACGGCGTGGGCACTCCCGTCACCTGGCTTACTGCATCCAGCAGCACTTCGGCCTTGAGCCGCCGGGGGTAATAGCGGGCGTAGAACCGCCGATCGGCGGCGTTTTGCGGAAGCGGCTGGCTGCTGCGCTGGTAAGTGGCCGACTGGAGCACCAGCCGCATCAGGGCCTTCAGGTCCCAGTTGTGTTCCACCAGGTACTGGGCCAGGGCGTCCAGCAGCTGGGGGTTGCTTGCCGGGTTGGAGATGCGCAGGTCGTCCACCGCCTCCACCAGCCCCACGCCCATAAAGTTGGCCCAAACGCGGTTCACCACGGCCCGGGCAAAGTAGGGGTTCTGCGGGGAGGTGAGCCAGCGGGCCAGATGCTCGCGGCGGTTTTGAGGGCCTTCCAGCGGCAGCGGCTTTCCGTCCAGGGGCTGGGGCGGCTGGGGCTTGCCCCGCAGCGGCTGGATCACATCGCCGCGGCGGTCGTCGAACACGATAAAGTGTCCCGTGCCGGGAGCCTTCTTCAGCCGCACCCGGCCGAACAGATTGGCCATGGCGAAGTACTGGTCGTTGGTCCACTTTTCCAGCGGATGGTTGTGGCACTTGGCGCAGTTGATCGAAAGGCCCAGGAAGGCCTGGCTTACCGTTTCGGCCGCATCCAGCGGGTCCTGGTGCAGCACGTAGAAGTTGGCCGCCCCGTTCTCCAGCGTGCTTCCCCGGGCGGTGACCAGGCGGCGCACGAACTGGTCCCAGGGCGTGTTGGCCGCCACCTGGTCGCGGATCCAGCGATAGTAGGCCCACATGGCCGGTTTTTTCAGCTTGCGGCTGTTCACCAGCAGCAGATCGCTCCACTGGTAGGCCCAGTAATCGACGAACTCTTCCCGCTGAAGCAACCGCTCGATGAGCCGCTTGCGTTTATCCGGCTGCGCGTCGGCCAAAAACTGCTGCACTTCTTCCTCGGTGGGCAGCACGCCGATGGTGTCCAGATAGGTCCGGCGGATGAACTCCTCGTCTGAGCAGGGCGGCGAGGGGGGCAGGTTCAACTGTCGCAGCTTTTCCAGCACCAGCTCGTCGATCAGGTTATGAACCGGCGCCTGGGCAAACACTTCCGGCGGCACCTGGTTCGGGTAGGGCACCACCACGCGGGCCAGCACGAGCTTGTTCAAGTACCACACCGTCACCGCCCCTTGGCCGTGGCCCATCACCTCCACGGTGCCTTGCTCGTCCACCTGGCAGACGCTGGCCTGGGTGGAGTTGTACTTGGCCCAGGCGGTAACGTCCTCGGTGTGCCCGTCGCTGAAATGGGCCAGCACCACCAGCGGCTCGCGGGCCCCTTTGTGCAGTTGCATCTCTTGTGGCAGCACTTCCAGGCGCACGATCCGCGGATCGTCCTCCTGCGGGGCGGGCATCCCCTGGGCGATCCATTGGGCCACCACCTGGTATTCCCGCGAAGCCACATCCAGCCGCACGCCGCCTCCGTGGGGCAGGGCCCCGGTGGGCTTGAGCAGCAGGAGGCTGCGGCCTGGGTCGCTGGGCACCACGCGCCGCGCCCCCACCTGCCGCACCAGCACGTCGTAGTCGCCGGGGGCGTCGTAGCCGCGCAGCGAAAGCCGAAAGCCGTTCTTTCCGGCCGCCGCACCGTGGCAGGCCCCGGAGTTGCAGGCCTTCTTCGTCAATACGCTTTGCACGTGGTTGCGGAAGCTCCATTGCCAGGGGCGGTCCATGCCGCGGACGGTCACCCGGGCCGAAACCTTCTGCCCGGCCACCGTGGCCGTGAGCACCGCCTGCCCGTTGGCAAGCGGCACCACCAGGCCCTCTTCCACTTCCACCACACCGGCCGGATGGACCTGCCACTTGACCGGCTCCTGCACGCTGCCCAGGCTCAGCTCCCCTTGGAAGCGATGCACCAGCAGGCGCTGGCGGGCCTGGGGGCCGAAAAGCGAAATCTCCGGCGGCAGGATGCGCAACTGCGGCTTCGGCTCCTCGGCACCGGCAAGGCCGGCGGCAAGTAGCACCACAAGCCAAGTGGGCACAAGAGGCGTACCACGCATCGGCGGGACTCCTTCCTGGCAGGAGTGTGGTGGAGGGCCTTCTATCCTGCCGGAGGGCCGATCCTCCAGATGCACTTGCGATTGCCGATCGGAACCGCTGCGGCAGGTTAAGCCTTATTGTGTACCAGGCCCCCCGGCTGAGGCAAGGTTTTGAAGGGCGTGGAGACTTGGGGGCGTGGGGGCTTGGAGGCATGGAGGCTTGGAGGAGTGGCGAGCCGGGAGCGTAAGCTCCCGGAGGAGCGTGCGCACGTTAGTGCGGGGAGAAGCGGCGAGCCGCGTGCGTGAGCCCGCGGAGGAGCCCCCCGCGTCAGCGGGGGGAGAAACCAAGTGGCCAGGAGCGAGCGGTAAATGGCGAATTACAACCGGCCAGCCACGCGTGTGAGCACGTGGTCTTTCGTAGCACGACGGTGAATATCGCTTTGTTTTCGCAACCGGGAGCTTACACTCCCGGCTCGCCGTTTGGTGTGAGAATCAGCGTTTTCTTGCTGCGGAGCGGAAACTCCAGCGAGCCGCAAGCGTGAGCACGCGGTTGATTAATGGCCGTTGCTATGCTGGCCAACCGCCGGCTAACGCCAGCAGCTCGCCGTTGCAAGAATAAACGCTTTTTCTCGCACCGGTGCGGAAGCACCACCGCAAGACCCAAGACCCACGACCCAAGACCTCCGGTGCGGAAGCACCCTGCGCAGGCCGCACGGCGCAAGCCACACACCGCAAGAAACCTTGGTCCCCCGCCGCTCCTGCCGGTACAATGGAGCCGCCGGCGCGGTGCTTCCACGGCTCTTTCCCGACTTGCGTCGGGGGCTCCGGTTGGTTGCCCGAACGCCGGAGTGCTGCTTGGCCATGGCGTTTTTCAAACAAGCCCTCCGCAGGTGAGATCCCGCCCGATGCACTGCCGACGGTTTCAGCCCCCGCCGGTGAATCGCCGCCAGATGCTGGCCCAGTGTGCCAACGGCTTCGGGCTGGTGGCCCTGGCCGCGTTGATGAACGACCCGGCCTACGCGGCTCCCGGGCTGGGGGGAGCCGCACGGGGCGTGCCGCATCACCGCCCTCGGGCCAAGAATGTCATTTTTCTCTACATGGACGGCGGTCCCTCGCAGGTGGACACCTGGGACCCCAAGCCGCAACTGGCCAAGGAGCACGGCCAGCGGTTCAAGATGCGGGTGAAGCAGACCCAGTTCGACGACGTGGGCCGGGTGCTCAAGAGCCCCTGGCAGTTTCGCCGCTGGGGGGAAAGCGGCATCCCGGTCAGCGAGCTGTTCCCGAACCTGGCCCGCTGCGTGGACCGCCTGCTGGTGGTGCGCTCGATGACCTCCAACTTCTCCG
>JALSGI010000807.1 GCA_026982835.1 Planctomycetota bacterium
AACACCACCATGCCAAGCGTGCGTTCTCGCCTGTGGCTAGGAGCCGTGGTTTCGGTGCTGGTGCTAGCCGTTGCCGCCGCATGGCTGCTGCCCCAGGGGGTGCAAGCCGACCGGCAGCCTGGCGATGGGAACACCATCCAGGTGGTCCGCACCCAGCTGGCCAAGGTGGAAGATCTTTCCACGGCATTTCATCGCGTGGCGGTGGCGGTGCGGCCTTCGGTGGTGTCGATCCGCACCGTAAGGCACCTGCAAGAGGCGGCCGAAGTGCCGCGCCCGGAAATCCCCGAGGAGTTCCGCCGCTTCTTCGACGAGGAGTGGTTCGACCACTTCTTCCGCATGCCCCGGATGCCACGGGAGTTCCAGGCCCGAGGGCAGGGCAGTGGGGTGATCGTCAGCTCCGACGGCTACATCCTCACCAACAACCACGTGGTTCGAGGAGCGGACCGGCTGGAAGTGAAACTGGCCGATGGGCGCAAGTTCCAGGCCAGAGTCGTGGGCACCGACCCTCGCACCGATCTGGCCGTGCTGAAGATCGACGCCACAGGCCTGATCGCCGCCAGGCTGGGCAACTCGGACAAGACCAAGGTGGGCGAGTGGGTGCTGGCCATCGGCAGCCCCTTTGGCCTGGACTTGACCGTCACCGCCGGCATCATCTCGGCCAAGGGCCGCAGCAACATCGGCGTGGCCGATTATGAAGACTTCCTGCAAACCGATGCGGCTATCAACCCGGGCAACTCCGGCGGACCGCTGGTCAATATGCGCGGCGAGGTGATCGGCATCACCACGGCCATTCGCAGCGGCTCGGGGGTCAACTCCGGCGTGGGTTTTGCCATCCCCAGCAACATGGCCCGCCGGGTGATGGACTCCTTGATCCGCACCGGCCGGGTGGATCGCGGCTGGCTGGGCGTGGGCATCCAGGACCTCACCGAGCAACTGGCTCGCTCCTTCGGCTACGATAAAACCAAGGGAGTGGTAATCAGCCAGGTGATGCCAGGCGGCCCTGCCGACAAGGCCGGCTTCCAGGTGGGCGACATCATCCTCCGCTTCAACGGCAAGCTGGTCGAGGACGCTCACCAGTTGCGACACCTGGTGGCCGATACCCAAATCGGGGCCCGCGTCCCGGTGGTCGTGTTCCGCAAGGGCCGAGAGCACACGCTGCATGTGAAGATCGGCCGCATGCCTTCGCCGGAAGCGCTGGCTTCTTCCGGCTCCGGTCCTCAGCCGCAGCCGTCTCCGGCCCAGGAGCAGCTTGGCCTGCACGTCCAGCAGCTCACCCCGGAGCTGGCCCGGCGGCTGGGCCACAACGAGGATGTACAAGGGGTGGTG
>JALSGI010000808.1 GCA_026982835.1 Planctomycetota bacterium
TAACCCTCCTGGTTACAGGACCATCCGTGCAAGCCTCTGGGGCAAACCATCAAGATGCCGCTAGTTTCATCGGTTGCCCAGAGAAAACTTCAAAAAAAAACCCAGACAGTTCGGGTCGGCCCGCCTGGGAAGAATCGCCGGGCTGAGCATGGAGAACGGTTTAGGCAAAGTTTTCCAGGGGCAAGATCGCACCAATCAATCTCGAAATCTCGCCAACGGCAGAGGCGGCCGGGGCCCCCCGACGGGCCGAGCCTTCCCACCCCCTGGCAGCCGTGCTTGAAGCGGAAAAGCTTGCCCGATAGAATCCTTCACGCTTCGGCCATATACTTCCATAGGGGGCAAAGGTCGCTTTGCCTCCGCCCCGAAGTGGTAGGCCCCGTCCCCCTGGGGAGAACCCAACTGCGATGAAATGCCAAAAGTGCGAACAGCAGGCCACCTTCCATATTACCGAGCTGACCGGCGGAAAGCCGACCGAACTGCACCTGTGCCAGGAACACGCCCGCGAGTACCTGGCCCAGGGCAGCTCGCCCTCGCCCCCGGAGTCGATCCCGGCCGAAGCGCTGGCCCAGTACCTCGGTGTGGGAGCCAGTGCCGAGGAGCTGGCTCGCCTGCAACAGGCCGTCTGCCCGGTCTGCGGCATCAGTTTCGAGACGTTCCGGCACCAGGGCCGCTTGGGTTGCCCGGCCGACTATGAAGCGTTCAAAAAACAACTGGAAGCCGTGCTGATTTCGGTCCACGGGGAGACGCGTCACGTGGGCATGCGTCCCCCCCGGGGAGACGAGGATGCCCGGCAACTGGTCGAGGTGATTCGGCTCCGCCGCCAGATGCTGGAAGCGGCCGCCGAGGAGGATTACGAACGTGCCTCGCAGCTGCGTGACCGCATCCGCCAGATCGAGCAGCAGGTGGCCCGACGCCGGGAGGATGTGCCCGGCCGTGAAACCAGCCCCGAAAGCTGAAACCCCATCCGCGCCGCGGGTCCGGCCACGGAGGGTGCCTCACACCAGCCCCGACGTCCACACCCGCCTTCCCGGTCGAAACGAGGTGCAGCGTGGAGCTTGAAAGTCTGGTCCAAGAGCCCGGCGAATGGCTGCGCGGCGCCGGACGCGAGTCGGATATCGTCATCTCCTCCCGCGTTCGCCTGGCCCGAAACGTGGCCAGCTACCCTTTCGTTACGCGCCTCACCCCCCAGGAGCGAAACGAGCTGGGCACCCTGTTGCGCCACACCCTCGATCAGCTTGCCGGCCCCCTGCGGCTGGCTTACCTGGAGGTGGACCAGCTGGACGAACTGGACCGGCAGCTGCTGGTGGAGCGGCAGCTCATCAGCCGCGAGCTGGCCGAAACCGAAGGCACCCGCGGCGTGGCCTTCGACCAGCAGGAACAGCTCAGCTTGATGATCCTCGAAGAAGACCACCTCCGCATCCAGGTGGTCCATAGCGGCCTGGAGCTGGAAGCCGCCTGGCAGCAAATGGAGCGCATGCACCAACTGCTGCAACGCCATCTCACTTTCGCCTTCCACGACCAGTTCGGCTACCTCACCGCCTGCCCCACCAACGTCGGCACCGGCATGCGGGTCAGCGTGATGATGCATCTGCCCGCCCTGGTGCTCACCCGCCAAATGGAACACCTGTTCCGCAGCCTGCAAAAGATCAACCTGGCCGTCCGCGGGCTGTACGGCGAAGGCTCCCAGCCGGTGGGCGACTTCTTCCAGATCAGCAACCAGGTGACCCTGGGCCGCAGCGAACAGGACCTGCTCCGCCAGGTGGGCGAGGTGGTTCCCACCATCCTGGAATATGAACGCAAGGCCCGGGAATACCTGCTCAAGGAAGGCTACGAGAACATCCTGGACCAGGTGAATCGGGCCTACGGCATCCTCAAGGCCTGCCGCACCATCAGCTCCGAGGAAACGCTGCAGTTGCTCTCGCGGGTGCGCATGGGCGTGAACATGGGCCTGATCCAGGACGTGCCCTTGGAGGTGCTCAACAAGCTGATCGTTTACACCCAGCCGGCCCACCTGCAAAAACTCCACGGCCAGCAACTCGACTCGGCCCAGCGGAACATCCACCGCGCCCGCTACCTGCGGCAGATGCTCTCCGGCGAGGAAGGGGAACCCGCCGAGTAGCCGCGGCTCAGTGTGCCAGAGAAGTTTCCCAGGAGAAAAAGTCCCTTACCTCTTCTCCAGCACCGTCGTGACGAAATCGCGCAGCAGCCGTTCCGCCTCGGGGGTGTCGGCGCAGCGGGCAGCAAACTCGTCCAGCTCCATCCCTGCGATCCGATAAACGTACTCCGGATAGTTGTAAACCCGATCCAGCAGTTCCCGCCGGTTCAGCTCCGGGTGGAACTGCGTGCACACCACCGGCAAGCCCTCTAGGCGATAGGCCTGATAGGGATTTCGCTGGGTGCGGGCAAGCCACACGGCCCCCGGGGGTAGCTCCACCACGCAGTCCTCGTGGCCCATCTGGCCCAGAAACGGATTGGGCAAACGGCCAAACAGTTCGTCGCGTCGGCCCGCCTCGGTCAGCTCCAGCGGCAACGTGCCCACCTCGGCTTGCTGGGGGCGGCGTTCCACGCGTCCGCCCAAGGCGCGGGCCAGGGCCTGAAACCCCCAACAGGAAGCAAACAGCGGCTTGCCCGAGGTGGCCAACTCGGCCAGAAACGGCAGCAAGCGTTTCAGCCACGGCTCCTGGCTGGTAACCGAATAGTGGCCGCTGCCGCCCATGAGCACCACGTGGGCCTGATCGAGCAGTTGGGGTGGAGCCGGTCCTTGGAGCAAGTCCCAGGTGAGGATGCGCTGCAGCTCCACGCGCAGCGCCCGGGCAAAGCAGCCCACTTCCTGCGGCCGCATCGGGTCGTCGGCGTTGCGCATTTGCAGCAGAAGAAATCGGGGCGAGGGATCCAGGGGGGAGCGATTCACCGGGGCTTGGTCTTTCTGCAGGGAAACAGGAGCTGCACCGGGGGCGCGGCGAGTTTTTCCTGGCCGCAAGCCTCCCCTGGCAGGATAGAACCCGGCGGCCAAATCGTGCAAGGGGGAGTTCTCCCCCCCGGAGCAGCCGGCCGGGATGGACATCCTCTGTCCCACCTGCATTTGCCGAAAGGGGACGTCTAGCAGTAGGATGACTTGGAGATTCTCTCCAGGGGGTGCGGCAAGTGAGCAAGCAGGAAAAACAAAAAGTTCCCGAACCGGGGTGCATGGGCTGGGGCTGCCTGACGGTGGTTGTCTTTTTAATGGTGACACCGTGCCTTCCTTTTGCCGGGGCGTTTGAAAAAGCCGACGCTGCGGAATGGGGAGCGCTCTTTTTTATCGTGGCCTATCTCGTTGCATGCGCGATTGCGTATTTTTATCTCTGGCCCCATCTCTACCGCATGTTCTTCCAGTCGGGAGAATCGGAGCCCCCCTCTTCGGGGTCGTCCTCTTCGGGGGGGTCACTACCGGTTTCCTACCAGTCGGGAAGTCGCCCCCGAAAACGAAAATCCGACGACGAGTTCCCCTGGGAGGCCTTCGCCTACGGCTACCTGATGCACGAGCTGTTGGACGACGATTCCAGCGAAGGGGCTTCCTCAGAAGAAGCTTGGGGAGCCACGGCTTGGGACGAAGACGACTCGGCCCAAGACGACTGGGACGTGGGGGACGACGGCGGGGGCGAGGAGTTCTGGTTCGACGACTTCTAAGACCGAATCACCCGGGCATGCAAACGCTTTGCCTGCCTTGGGAGTCACGGGGCCGCTTCGGCCAGCAGCCGGTGCAGGTGGAAGTGGAACTTGCCCAGCTTGCCGCCGTAGTTGCCGGCCGAGATGCGCACCACGCCGGGACCGCAGGCGGCCTGGATTCCCCGGCGCATGGCCTGGGCCACGCAGGGCTCGTCCCGGCCGTCGATGACAATTTCATAAGCGCAGTTGGCCTCCGGGTGCAGGGCCGTCTCCACCCGCCCGGCCAGCGTGGGGCAATAGGCATGGTTGGTCGAGGCCACCAGCTTCTTGTACCGCGAGCCGACCTTGCTGCCGCTGCGGACCACCCCACCGGGGAACGGGGTGATGACTCCCGGCACTCCCGCGATGGCTTCCACGGCTCGCCGGGCCGCGGCCAGTGCGGCGGGTTGATCGACCGCCTGGAGGATGAAGTTCCCCCCGCCCACTCCCTTGGCCACGCCCACGCGGTCCTGGACCAGGAACTCCCCCTCCATGACCGGGATGCGCCAGTAACGCAGCGAGCCGATGCGCTTGCTTTTCTGGTAGCCGTCGCCGAAGAAACGGATGTGCCGTCCCAGCGGAATGCGGTCCGGAGCTTCCGGCAGCCCGTCGAACACCGCCAGCGTGGGACAGGTCATCAAACACTGCCCGGTGCGGTTGCTCACCGCCGCGGCCACCTGCTCCTTGGAAAAGCCGAAGAACAGGGCCGCTGCTCCCGGGCGTCCGTCGGGGGTTTGGGTCTGGTCCAGCAGCAGCTCCACGCCCGCCTCGGCGTCGCAGGCGATCACGCTGGTGGCGTAGCCGGTGGCTTCCTGCAACCCGGCCTGGAGCCAGTGGTCGTCTTCGGCGGTGATCACCAGCCGGGCGAACCACATGCGGAAGGCTTCGGCGAACGTGTCCTGGATTTCGGTACCGCGAATCTGCACGGGCAGGATACCTTCGAGCGTTTCGTGACGCAGGGCCTTGGGGGAACGAGTCAGGGCAGGACTTCCGGCAAGGGAGTCTTCAGCGGAAAGCAAACGTATCTTCCCCGCTTGGGGATTGCTTGCCAAGAGCCTCCCGGGGGAACAGAATGAGCAAAGCTGTTTTGTTTCGTCGTGCGTGCCTACATCGGCCCAAGTGATCCACCGCAAGGAGAATTTCCACGATGCGCCACTTGTCTTTCGTGCTCACGCTGGCAGGAGTCCTCACGGCAGCCTGGTCCTCGGCGGCACCGGCCCAGGTCAACCGGCTCACCCCGGAGGAAAAGGCCCAAGGATGGCGGCTGCTGTTCAACGGCCGCGATCACACCGGCTGGATGTGCAACAACGGTCGCCCGATTGCCACGCCGGTGGAGGACGGGGCGTTGGTCCCCTACCGCTCCGGCGGCTACCTGATCGTGTACAAGGAGCAGTTCGGCGATTTCGTGCTGCGGTGCGACGTCAAGCAAAGCTCCGAGGATTGCAACTCGGGGATCTTTTTCCGCGTGGGCGATCTGAAAAACCCGGTCTATACCGGCTTCGAGGTCCAGGTATGGCGGCCCGGCAAGACATACCACAGCTTCGGAGCCATCTACGACCTGGTGCCTCCGCGGCCGAAGAGACCCAACTACTGGAAACCGCCCGGGGAATGGAACACGGTGGAGATTCGCTGCCAGGGACCGCATATTCAGGTGAAGGTCAACGGCCAGGTGGTGGCCCGCATGAACTGCGACGAGTGGACCGTCCCGGGCCGCCGTCCCGACGGCAGCAAGCACAAGTTCGGCAAGGCCATCAAGGACTTTCCCCGCCGGGGGTACATCGGCTTCCAGGACCACGGCAAGAAGGTGTGGTACCGCAACGTGAAGATCCTGGAGCTGAAATAGGGATCGTTCGATTTTCTTTTCCCAAGAGCAAGGGGCTGTTTTATGCAACGCCTGGTGCTGGTGCTGGCCGGCCTGTGCGGTTCGGCCGCGGTGCTGCTTGCGGCCTACGCAGCTCATGGACTGGAGGAGGTCATCGCCCAGGGCAACATACCGGCGGCGGAAGCCCGCTCGTTCTTTGAGACCGGGCTGCGCAACCTGATGTACCATGCCCTCTGCCTGGGAGTGCTGGGCGGAGCGTGGCTGCGGTTGAACCGGTTCCTGGGCGTATTGTCGCTTCTGGCCTTGTTGGGCGGGGTGGTGTTGTTTTCCGGGGGGCTGATGTGGCGGGCCGTGGGCGGGCCGGAGCAGATCGTGCCGCTGGTGCCCGCCGGGGGGATCAGCTATGCGGCTGGCTGGTTCCTGATGGCCCTGGCGGCGCTTTTCGGGCCGGGCAAGCCGAAGGAGGAATAACGGCTTGCGGCGTGCGCCATGCGCCGGAGCTTCCGCTCCGCTGTGAGAACAATCGCTCAACGGCGAGCCGGGAGCGTCAGCTCCCGGAGGAGCCCCGCACGTCAGTGCGGGGAGGATCGACGTGCGGCGTGCGGCGTGCGCCGTGCGCCGGAGCTGCCGCTCCGGAGGCGTGGGGTCGTGGGGGCTTGGAGGGATGGCGAGCCGCCGGCGTCAGCCGGCGGTTGGCGAGCCGGGAGCGTCAGCTCCCGGAGGAGCCCCGCACGTCAGTGCGGGGGCTTGGGTCGTGGGTCTTGGGTCTTGAGGTGGTGCTTCCGCACCGGGGTGAGAACAAACGTCAACTTGCACAACCAGGAGCCCCCCGCGTCAGCGGGGGGAGAAGCAGTATCAGCTTGCGACTTGCGCCATCTTGGGTCGTGGGTCTTGGGTCTTGCGGCGGTGCTTCCGCACCGATGCAAGAACCGGCGCCAATTCTCGCAAATGGCGAGCCGCGCACCGTTAGCCCGCGGTTGAACGGCGAGCCGCCAGCTTTAGCTGGCGGAGGAGAATAACCAAGAGCGCTAATTCGGCTCTCCCCGGGCTCCAAGCCCGGGGAGAGCCGGACAAAAATCAACCCTTTTGATCTGGAAACGCTCCGTCGTTGTACTTGCTCGCTAAACACGTGCCAGAAGAAAGCGTGGGTTGCAGGGGAGCTTGGGCAGGGATTACGATTGGGGCCGGATTTCGCTTCCCCCTTGGGCGGCGTTTGCCGCCGGCAGAGGGACTTCGTTCTAGCGAAGCACTGGGTCGCGTCCCCCAAGAGGTTCAAACACGGTGAGCCGATTCTCCGCCCGGGTCGAGTACGCCTGCCTGGCCGCACTGGAACTGGCCCTGCACTACCAGAGCGGTCGCACGGTGCAGGTGAAGACGATTACGGCCAGGCACCACATCCCCCGCGGCTTCCTGGTGCAGATACTGCGTGAGCTGAAAAACGCCGGGCTGGTGCAAAGCGTGCGCGGTTCCTCGGGCGGCTACCACCTGGCCCGACCCCCGGCAGAAATCTCCGTCTGGGACATCGTCCAGGCGGTGCAAGGGGGGGAACGGCGCGAGCGGACCACAATCGAGCAATCCCCCCTGGCCCCGGTCTTCCAAGGGTTGTGGCAGCAGCTCGACCACCAAGAGGAGCAACTGCTGCGGCGAACCACGCTGGAAAAACTGGTCAAAAAACTCCCCTCGGAGCTGGAGCCGATGTATTACATCTAGCCCGCTGCTTCCCGCAGGCAAGAGCGCGGGAAGTGGCCCTATCCGTTGCCCGAGTCGTTGGCCACCGGGGGGCGGATGTCGTACTTCTCTAGCAGCCGGTACAGACTGCGGCGGCTGATGCCCAGGGCGCGGGCGGCCCGGGCCTTGTTCCACCCTTCGCGCTGCAACACCTGCAACACGTGGTTCTTCTGCACCTCCGACAGCGACAAGTTCCCCCCGGTGGAGACCGAAGCCGAAGCGGCCACGAGTGTGGCCCTGCCGCCGAGTACTTCCGGGGGCAAGTCGCGCAGCCGGATCACCTGCTCGTCGGCCAGAATCTTGGCCCGGTCGATGGCGTTGATCAACTGCCGCACGTTCCCCGGCCAGGAGTAGTTCATGATGGCTTCCATGGCCGCCGGCTCGATCTGCCATTGCGGTCCCAGGAAGTGGTCCACCAGCAGCGGGATGTCTTCCTTGCGTTCCCGCAGCGGGGGCAACACCAGCGACATGACGTTGATGCGGTAGTAGAGGTCCTCTCGAAACCGGCCTTGCTCCACTTCGCGGGCCAGGTTGCGGTTGGTGGCGGCCAGCAGGCGGATGTTCACCCGGCGCTCCTTGAGCGACCCGATCCGCCGAATCGAACCGTCCTCCAGCGCACGCAACAGCTTGGCCTGCAAGGCCCCGGGCAATTCGCCGATCTCGTCGATAAACAGCGTCCCCCCGTCGGCCACCTCGAACAGCCCCGGCTTGGCGCTTACCGCCCCGGTAAAAGCTCCCTTCTCGTGGCCGAACAGTTCGCTTTCCAGCAGTGTTTCGGGCAGGGCGGCGCAGTTGACCACCACCAGCGGGCGGTCGCGGCGGCGGCTGGCTCGATGGAGGGCCTGGGCCACCAGCTCCTTGCCCGTGCCACTTTCGCCCTGGATGAGGATGGCCTTGTCGGTCGGCCCGGCCTTTTCAATCAGCCGGAACACCTCTTTCATCAGCGGGGACTGGCCGATCATCCGCACCTGGGGAGCGGTGCGATGCAGGATTTGTTTGAGCTGGAAGTTCTCCTTGCGCAGCTGCCGGTGCTCGTAGGCCCGGTTGACCACCACCTCCAGCTCGGCCAGGGGGAAAGGCTTGGTCAGGAAGTCGAACGCCCCCAGCTTCATCGCCTGCACGGCCGTCTGGATCGTCCCTTGGCCGGTCAGCACCACCACCTCGCAATCGTGCCGCTCGTCCTGGATCTCCTTGAGCACCTCCAGGCCCGACATGCTGGGCATCACCAGGTCCAGCACCAGCACGTCGAACTCCCGCTGGGTGAGCAAGTGCAACGCACTGGCCCCGTCGGCTGCTTGTTCCACGTCGTAACCCCGACGCTGGAAACGGCGGACCAGGGAACTGCGAAACTCCTCGTCGTCGTCAACAATCAACAGGCGAACCTCTTGCGGGTCGATCACGGTGCAAGCCCTGCGTGTCGAAAAGGAAAACCGTCGGCCACCTGCTCACCTCCGGCTTACAAGCCAGGCGAGACACGGACAATTAAAACAAAAACCCATCAGCTCATCCCCTTGGGGTGAGCCGGTCAGAAACACCCCTTGCGACTCGTGGGGGACAATTAGCTCCTTCTCTGCAATTCCCATACCGGCGCAAGATACTACTCATGGAGCTCATTCCGGTTTGTATGTCCCGTCAGGCTCCAGCTATTCCAGAGGGGAGACACCGGCAGAAGAAAGCCAAGCCAAGGCGGGGCAAAATCGGACAATCTTCTACTTTTTATAAGAGACTACCAGTAAATAAGTTGCAAGCAGTGTTCCAGATTCTCACTTGGCATCCCCCCTCTGTGGTGGGGAGGGCAGCATGGCATACTGCGGCCTTTTCTCTCCTCCATCGCAAGTCTCAGGGTTTGGCAACGGGAGTAGCGGCGGCGTTCCGGGATCGTTCTGTTTCGCACACCAAAGCGGGGGCTGGACGGTAAATCGTGCGGTTTCGGCGCACTGGGGGCCGCACGAAGAGGAGAATCCAGGAACGTCCCTGCAAGGGCTGCTGCCGGCCAAAAACGGCGCAGGCCGGCCAAACCCCATCCCAGGAGAACCTGGAGGCTTGCAAGCAAACGCCCCCGGATGGGCGGTCACGGCCGGAAGTTGGCCGAAACTCGGCGGTTTGTTCTCTTTGGGCGCCGCATTTGCACCACCTTGAAGATGCCCGCCGCCTGCCACAGGCACCC
>JALSGI010000809.1 GCA_026982835.1 Planctomycetota bacterium
GGGAGCACTTGCAGGCAGTGTTCGCCGCGGGCGGTTTTCTGGCCAGCTTGTACCTGGCCCACCAAGCAGGCCCGCGAGCTGGCCTGGCGAGCCAGCACCTGCACCTCGTAACGAACGCGGGCCCCGGGCTGCAATCGCGGCAGCGTCCAGCGAAGCGTAAAACCGCCGTCCTGGAGTAGCTGATGGCCTTGGGTGGCCAGCTTGGGTTCCAGGGCCGTGTCCAGTTGCAGCGAGACGCCCAAGTTGGCAAGGGCCTGGCCGCCGCGGTTGATCACATCCAGGGAGAAGCGGGCCTGCTGGCCCACCTGGAGTTTCTTTGGCCCGCGCAGCTCCACTTGCACCCCGGCCGCAGGCTCTGCCGGGGCCGAGTCGCGCAGTTGGAAGCAGTGCCGAGCCTGGGCCCGAACCCCCGAGCCGCTGACCACCACTCGCACACACCAGGGGCCTTGCTCTTTTACGGTAAAGGAGAGCGGCACCCGCCGGGCCGCCCCGGGCGCAAGGTCTTCCAGGTCCCCTTCGATGGGGCTTTGGCCCACCTGGTGGGCCAGCCCGGGGTCGAAGTGGGCCGTCACGAGCAAATCGCGAGCCACCGCCGCTCCCAGGTTGCGCACGGTGATGTCCAGCTTGACCTCCTGCCCGGGAACAACGCGCGTAGGTCCGGAAAGCTCTACCTTCAACTGCGGTGCGGCCACCGTGGTGCGCACGCAGCGAGCGGCACTGCCGCGGGGGTCGCTGGCCAGCGAGGCGCAGAACTGGAAACTCCGCGCTGCCACTACCTTCAACTGCACCTGAATCGTTTGCACCTGGCCCGGCTCCAGGTTGCGCAGCACCCACTGAAGCTGCGAGCCACTCTGCTCGGCTCGCGGGGTGCTGGAAAGATATTCCGTCGCCTCGGGCACGGGGGCGGTGATGGTGAGCCGGTCCAGCGTGCGCTGCATCTGGTTGCGCACCTGGATCTCATAGGTGAGCGTCTGGCCCAGGGCGGCTTCCTGCGGGCCGGTGACGTTCAACTGCACGCTGGAGGTCCAGCGTACGGGCGTGGTGGCCTTGGCGATGGTGAACCGCCGCGGGGGGGAACCGGCCATGCGGGCCAGCTCCACCTGCACCTGTGTTTCTCCGGCCAAGGGGGTGCCTTGTTGCAGCACCACCGAAGCCTCGCCGCTGGCGTTGGTAGTCACTTCCATCTGCCGCTGGCCGTTGGTAAACAAGGCTCCCGTGCCGCCTACGATCTCATAGCGGACCAGGTAGCCTGGGGCGGGCGTGCTGTCGCTTTGCCTCACCACCCGGGTAAGCAGCGTGGCCGAAGTGCCCATGGG
>JALSGI010000810.1 GCA_026982835.1 Planctomycetota bacterium
ATCCTTGGAACATGCCCCCGCCACAACGCATCGCCGTGCTGGGAGCCGGCCCCGTAGGGCTGGAAGCGGCCCTGTATGCCCGCAAGCTCGGCCACCGCGTGCACGTTTATGAACGGGGCCAGGTAGGCGACCACCTGCGGCAATTCGCCCACCTGCGGTGGTTCACGCCGTGGAAGATGATCTGTTCGCCACTTGCTGCGCAGCACCTGCAGCAGCTCCGCCGGGGATGGACCTTGCCCTGGGACACGGCGCCCACGGCCCGCGAAATCGTCGAGCACCTGCTGGAACCCCTGGCTTGCTCCCCCTTGCTGGAGCCGTGCTTGCACTTGGGCGTGCGAGTGGTTGGGGTGGGCCGCAGCGGGCTGCTGAAAACCGATCTTCCGCCCCGGCACCGGCGAGCCGGAACGCCGTTCCGGTTGCTGCTGCAGGACCGGGAAGGCCGCCAGTGGTGCGAAGAGGCCGACGTGGTGCTGGATTGCACCGGCACGTTCGGCCGCCCCAATCCGCTGGGCGAGGGAGGCATCTCCGCCCCCGGCGAACAGGAGTGCGAGCCTTTCATCCAGCGGGGGCTGCCCGATGTTCTGCAGGCCCAACGCCCCCAGTACGCCGGGCGCCGGGTGCTGGTGGTCGGTGGCGGCTATTCGGCCGCAACCACCGTGGTGGCCCTGGCCCAACTCGTGCAGCAAGAGCCTGGCACTCGGGTGTGGTGGGCCACGCGGCGCGTGCCGCCCGAAAGGGAAGGCCCCCTGCGGCGCTTCTGCCCCGATCCGCTCCCCTTGCGCGACCAACTGGCCCAGGCGGCAAACCGCCTGGCCTGTGCCTCCTGGCCCATCGCCTACCTGCCGGGCTTGCGCGTGGACCGGCTCCGCCGCACTCCCCGTGGCGTGGAGGTGACTTTGATCGGACGGGACCGACAAGTACTGGAAGTGGACACCATCGTTTCCAACACGGGCTACCGTGGGGACTGGTCGCTGGCCGAGGAGCTGCACCTGCACCAGTGCTACGCCACACAGGGGCCCATTCGCCTGGCTGCCTCGCTGCTGAAGGAAACTTCCCCGGACTGCTTGCAGCAGCCCCAGACCGAAGCCGACGTGCTAAAGACGCCCGAGCCGGGCTTTTTCGTCCTGGGGGCTAAAAGCTACGGTCGCAATTCCCAGTTCCTGCTGCGGCAGGGGTGGCGCCAGGTTCGGGATGTGTTTCGCTTGCTGCATGGCGACCCTCGGTTGGACCTCTATCAGCCCAAAACTGTGGAAACGGGAACCCCGCCCCATGAATGACCGCCGGGAAGAGCAAGCTAAACACAT
>JALSGI010000811.1 GCA_026982835.1 Planctomycetota bacterium
CCATCCGGAGCTGCAGCGCCGGGATCGCCTGTATCTTTCCACCTTGACGGTGAACTACGACCCGGGCCGCGGCTGGGTCTATTTGGGCTGCTGGCTGGTGGTCAGCGGCATTTTTACCATGTTTTACATGCGGGCGTACTTTTTCCGCCCGCGGCGGCGGGTGCCGTCCTCGATGCCGCCTCCCCCGGAAAAGAAACGTCGTTCCCGGCAACGTCGCTCCCCGCAGCCGACTCCGGCCGCTTCGGCCGCGGGAGGAGGCACACCCGGTAGTCCATCCTGACCTGCGAGGTACCCATCATGGATATGCTGCGTTCCTGCAAAGTGCTGCTGCCTGTGCTGCTGCTGGCCGTTGGAGCGTTCCCGGCCGCGGCAGCCCCTCCCCAGCGGAACTGGGACCCGCTGCGGCAACTGCCCGTGTTCCACGACGGCAGGATCATGCCCCTGGACACCCTGGCCCGGGAATCGGTGTCGGTGATCACGGGCCGGGAGTCTCCGCGGCTGAAACTGGTGGGCGAGGTGTTTCCTGGCGATCAGGAAGCCTCGGCCCAGCAGCCTGCCCAGGTGCTCACGCCCCAACGGGTGGGCAAGTACCGCACGTCGGCCCCGTACCGCGAGGCCTTCCGTCTTTTTCCGCAGGGAGAGCCGCGGAAGTTCGATCCCGTGGAGCTGCTCTTCAGCTGGATGATCCAGCCGCAGCGGTGGCAGCACGTTCCTTTCCTTCTCTGCGAGCACGAGGAGCTGCGGCAGGCTTTGCATCTGCCGGTGCGGGGGCCTGACGGCGGCCACCTGAAGTACGTCTCGCCGGCCTTTCTGGACCACTCGGAAGAGTTTCCTCGGCTGGTGGAAAAGATGTTCCAGGACCGGCAAGCCGCCGCGGAAAAGGACAAGCCCCTGCGTGGACTCTCGCACCTGGTGCAGGAGTTGTACCAGCGGTACATCCTTTTCCGGCGGCTCTCCGCCACCCCGCAAACCCCGGTAAGCGACCCGGTGGCCAAGGCGTTCGAGGAGAAGTTCCAGCAGGCCCGGCGGCATTGGGCCCTGCTGCACCAGCTGGTGGGGGAAGAGACCTTGCAACAAGCCCTGGGGATCGCCGAGCCGCTCAAGCAGGCGGAAACCCCGCTGGTGCGGTTGTTCCAGTTTGCCCAGACCGGAACGGTGATCCCCAGCCTGGTGGACCAGGAAGTGGAAAGGCTCCGCCAGGCCATGCAGCAGGTGCATGCCCGCCTGCAAGCCCACCTCAAACGCGACGTGCAAGCGGAAAACCCAGAAGTGCAACAGCGCAACGAAAACGCCCGCCGCATCC
>JALSGI010000812.1 GCA_026982835.1 Planctomycetota bacterium
AAGCAGCCGGGCGTCTTGGGGGTGGTCGAACCACTGCGGGTGGAACGTCCCCCGGCGGCGGTCGAAAAGGGGCGGCTGGGTGGGCAGATACTCCCGGCCCACCACCAGCACCGTGGTGGGGGTTTCCTGCACGAACTGGGCCAGTTGCAGGAAAGTGGCTCCCATGAGCGGATACAACAGCAGGGGCAGCACGAAGATCAAAAACAGCATCCGCCGGTCGCGGAACTGGTCCCGCACCTCCCGCTGCCAAATGAGCCACACGTTGCGCCAGTTCAAGCGGAATCGCATGGAGGGTCCGTCTCCGGGGTCGTCAAGGGGACGCGGGAAAGAGGCTGGTCGGGGGCCGTTTCCCGCTCGGGGGGCTCCTCGCCGGACTGGGACACCAGGTGATAGAACAGCTCTTCCAGGTCGTGGTGGCCGTATTGGGCTTTCAGCTCCTCCAGCGTGCCCAGGGCCAGCAGGCGGCCGTGGTGGATGATGCCCACCCGGTCGCACAGTCGCTCCACCTCCCGCATGATGTGCGTGGAAAAGACAATGCACTTGCCCGCGGTGCGCAAGCCGCTGATGATCTGGAGCAGGTTTCGGGCCACCACCACGTCCAGCCCCACGGTCGCCTCGTCGAAGATGAGCACCGGCGGATCGTGCACCAGCGCCCGGGCGATGGAAACCTTTTGCTTCATGCCGGTGGACATTTTGGCCCCGGGCAGTTCGGCGATCTCTTGCATCTGCAGGTGCTCGAACAGCTGGTCGATCCGCCGCCGCAGGGTCCGTTCCTCCAGCCCGTAAAGCCGCCCAAAGTGCTCGACCATCTCCCGGGCGGTCATGCGGTCATAGACGCCGGTGTTGGCCGAAACGTAGCCGATCTGGCGGCGAACCAGGGCCGGTTGCCGAACCACGTCGTAGCCACCCACGGTGGCCGTGCCGCCGGTGGGTTGCAGCAATGTGGCCAGGATGCGCAGCGTGGTGGTCTTTCCGGCCCCGTTGGCCCCCAGCAGGGCGAAAATCTCCCCGGCGTAGGCATCGAAGCTGATGCCCCGCAGCGCCTCGATCCGCCCCAGCCGCAGATCGAAGTAGTGCTTGGTCAGTTGGCGAACCTGGATCATCAAGCGGCCGCCGCGAGGGTGCTGCTGCACGGTTGGTTTTCGGCCCTTGGGAAGGGTGCCCAGGACTACGAAACCTCTTTCCCTGGGCGATTGCGGTACTTCCTTCAACCATAGCTTTTGCCCGCGGGCGGCAAAACCGGAATCGCTCCCCCGGCAGCGGGCCACCTGTATGCTACAGTTGGACAGAGGGAGAGTTTG
>JALSGI010000813.1 GCA_026982835.1 Planctomycetota bacterium
TTGCAAGCAAGAGCCTTTGAGCTACTGGGCATCAGCCCAACCCTGCCGGGGGCTTCCCCGTAGTCAGCCGGCGCACAGGACGATTTTCACAACCCTGGGGCTACCAAGGACTTACGTCGCCAAGGATGGGGAAGTTTGGGCTAAAAGGGGCTGCTAGCATGCCGCGGGAGTGATCTTGGGGGCCGTGCTGGCCTTGTGGTAACGTGCTGCTTGCACTGCGGGTTGCAGAACGGATGTGACCACTTGTCCCCAGGGAAGGGGTGTGCCCGATGTCGCTTCTTTCCGCTGCTTGCACTGCCGGGGAACTTTGCCTGCCCGAGGCGTGGACCGATGCCCCCATCCAGCAGGTGGAGTTGGTCCCGTTGCAGTTTCACCGCGACCAGCGGGGTTGGCTGGCCGAACTTTTCCGCCGGGACGAGTTGCCGCCGTGTTGCTGGCCGGCGATGGGCTACGTGAGCCAGACCGAACCCGGGGTGGCACGCGGCCCGCACCAGCACACCCACCAGACCGACGTGTTCGTGTTCCTGGGGCCGGGGGAGTTCCAGGTGGTGCTGTGGGACGTGCGTCCGGGTTCGGCCAGTCGGGGGCACCGGATGCGCTTGCACCTGGGGGCGTCACAACCGGCCCGGCTGGTGGTCCCCCCGGGCGTGGTGCACGGGTATCGCAACGTGGGTCGTGAGCCGGGCTGGGTGCTCAACTTCCCCAACCAGCTCTACCGCGGCTGGAACCGCCAGCAGCCGGTGGACGAGCTGCGCTGGGAACAACTGCGGCCCGAAGCGTTCCCTTGGGACTGAGTTTGCTTCCCCCCGGGTACTTTTCCTCACGGCTGGAACGAGGCGACCTCCTTCCCCCAAGCTGATAAGCCGAATAAGGAAATCCTCGCCGTGGCAAGCGATCCGCCCGCCATCACCAAAGGCATCCTGCTGGCCGGTGGCAGCGGCAGCCGCATGGCTCCGCTGACGCATGCGGTGAGCAAGCAACTGCTACCGGTATATGACAAGCCGCTGGTTTATTATCCGCTTTCGGTGCTCATGCTGGCCGGGCTGCGGCAGGTGCTGGTAATTACCAGCCCGGAATACCAGCAAGCCTTCCGCCGCCTGCTGGGCAGCGGCGAGCACCTGGGCATGCAATTCCACTATGCCGTCCAGCCCCGGCCCGAGGGCATTGCCCAGGCCCTGCTCATCGCCCGGGAAGAGTTCCTCGGCCCGGGGGAAGGGATGGGGCTGATGCTGGGGGACAATCTGCTTTATGGGCACGGGTTGCAACGTCTGCTGGGGCAAGCGGTGCGGCGGCGTCACG
>JALSGI010000814.1 GCA_026982835.1 Planctomycetota bacterium
TGGGGGTGACGATCCAGTACTTTATCAACATGGAAGTCACGCGCTGGGCCCTGGCTACCGGGGAGAGTGCCACCACGGGGTTTAGTCGGCTGGGCCGGGCCTGGCCCGTGGTGTTCCTGGCCCTGAACATCCTGCCGTGGATGATCCCGGCCTGGGCGTTCGGCTCGGGGCAGCTGCTGGGCTGGCTGTTCCAGGGCTACCGCGAGCCGGCCCAGGACCAGCTGGCGGTCCCTCTGGCCGTGGCTTCGCTGGTGCTATGCGGGGTGGTGCTGACGGCCGGCCCGGTGGTCTATCGCACCGTGGAGCGGCTGCAAATGGCCCTGGTGCTGTTCGTGCTGGTGATCGTCCTGGGCGTGGCCGTGGTGTGGGTCCGCTGGGACGCGGTCGAGGCCATGCTGGGCGGACTGGTGCCGGGCCGCTTTCCCGATCCGCAAACCAGCAAACTCTCGGCCATGACGCTGCTGGGGGCGCTGGCCTTTGCGGGTGTGGGAGGCACGCTCAACCTGGGCCAGGCCAACTACGTGAAGGACAAAGGCTACGGCATGGGGGCCTATGTGGGCCGGATCACCAGCCCCATCACCGGCCAGGAAGAACCCATCACCGAAACCGGCTACCTGTTCCCGCTGGATGAAACCAACCTGGCTCGCTGGCGTCGCTGGTGGCGGCTGGCCAACTGGGAGCACTTCTTCAGCTTTTTTCTCACCTGCCTGGTGAGCCTGATGCTGTTGATGCTTATCTGCTACAGCGTGTTTTACACTCCCGAAGGCGTGCGGCGGCCCGATGCAGGCGATCATGCCCGCAATTTGCGCTTCATCTGGGAGGAAAGCCAACTGATTGCCCGCGATCCGGACCATCCGCTGGGGTCGCTGGTGCGCTACTTGTTCCTGGCCATGGGGGTGGGGATTCTGCTTTCGACCGAGATCGGCGTGCTGGATGCCGTCTCGCGCATCTCCACCGACCTGGTAAAAGTCAACTGGCTGCGCGACGATCCCCGCTGGAGCGAAAGCCGCCTGTATTTTGCCTTCCTGTGGGGGCTGATCCTGCTGGGCGTGCCGGTGCTGGTGGCCAGCTCGGGCCGGTTCGACGGGTTCGCGTTGTTCCGGCTCAGCTCGGCGATGAACGGGGCGGTGATGGCCCTGTACTCGGCGCTTTTGATCTATTTGAATCGCCGCGTGCTGCCGGAGCCGCTGCGGGCCTCGTGGCTGCGGGTGGGGATGCTCGCGGTGGCTTGCCTGTTTTTTGGTGGATTTGCCGTATGGGCCTTCGCCGGCAGCCTGGGGTAGAGAGGGAA
>JALSGI010000815.1 GCA_026982835.1 Planctomycetota bacterium
TTCCAGCACCAGCACCACGGAGCGGAAGAAGTTGGGGTCCAGCAGCGACCGTCCGGCAATGAGAAAGTACCCGCCCAACCACCTGGGATTCATCGCCCCCTGGCTCCTTTCTGCTCGTGCCGGGAACGCTTCCAGCCCTCCTACACCACGCACTCCATTGACCATTATAGGAACCCGGGCAACCCTGCGCAGGGCCTTTTCCCCTGGAAGGGGTGCGGGCAAGTGCGGCTGGTGCCGGGTCCGCCCGGGCGGGGCGCTATGCCGTTTTTTCCTCCTGCAGCCCCAGCTCCTCCATCATGATCTCGCGGATGCGGAACTTCTGGATCTTGCCGGTCACCGTCTGGGGGAACTCCTCCACGAAGCGGATGTACCGCGGCACCTTGAAGTGGGCCAGCTTTTCCCGGCAAAACTGCCGGATGTCTTCTTCGGTGAGTCCCTGGGCTTCCGGGGCGTCGCTGCGCAGCTTGATCCACGCACAGAGCTCCTCGCCGTACTTGGGGTCCGGCACGCCCAGCACGGCCACCTGCTCCACGGCCGGATGGGTGAAGAGGAACTCCTCGATTTCCCGCGGGTAGATGTTCTCCCCGCCACGGATGACCATCTCCTTGATCCGCCCGGTGATCTTGTAATAGCCGTTGGGCAGCCGCACGGCCAGATCGCCGGTGTGGAGCCAGCCTTCGGAGTCGATGGCCTGGGCCGTGGCCTCGGGGTTTTTGTAATAGCCCAACATGACCACGTGCCCCCGGGCGCAAAGCTCCCCCTGCTGGTTGTCGCCCAGGGTGGCCTTGGTTTGCGGGTCGATGATCTTCACCTCCACGCCCGGCAGCGGCCGTCCCACCGTCTCCACGCGCAACTGGAGCGGGTCGTCGGTGCGGGTCTGGGTGATCACCGGCGAGGCTTCCGTCTGCCCATAGGCAATCGTTATCTCTCGCACCCCCATCTGGTGCACCACTTTTTTCATCAGTTCAATCGGGCAGGGGCTTCCGGCCATGATCCCCGTGCGCAGCGAGGACAGATCGCGCCCGGCAAAACTGGGATGCTCCAACTGGGCGATGAACATCGTCGGCACCCCGTAAAGCACCGTGCAGCGTTCCTTCTGGATGGCATCCAACGTGGCCTGCGGGTCGAAGTATTCGGCCGGCACCACCATCGCCGAACCATAGACCACCGCACAGAGCGTGCCCAGCACGCAGCCGAAGCAATGGTAAAACGGCACGGGGATGCAAATGCGATCCTGGGAGGAAAGTTTCTGGCACTGGCCCACGTAGTAGGCGTTCAACAGCAGGTTGCGGTGCGAAAGCGTGGCGGCCTTGGGAAACCCGGTGGTGCCGGAGGTGTATTGGATGTTGATCGCTTCCTCGGGGCGAAGCCGGGCTTGAGCTTCTTCCAGGTCGGCCCGGTCCACCGTGCGCCCCCGGTCCAGCATCTCGCTCCAGGAGATGGTTCCCGGCGGAGTGTCCCCCTTGAGGGAAACCACCCAGCGGAGCTTGGGAAACTCCCCGCTTTGCAGCTCCCCGGGCACGGCGTGTTTCAGCTCGGGGCACACCTGGTTGAGCATGCCGAAATAGTCGGACGACTTGAACCGGTCGATGAGGAACAAGGCCACCGAGTCGCTTTGCTTCAGGGCGTATTGCAGCTCGTGGGCCCGGTAGGCCGGGTTGACCGTGACCAGCACCGCACCGATGCGGGCCGTGGCAAACTGGAGCACCACCCACTGGGGCACATTGGTGGCCCAAATGGCCACGTGGTCCCCTTTGCCGATCCCCAGGGCCAGCAGCCCTTTGGCTGCTTCGTAGGTGGCCTGCTCAAACTCCGCCCAGCTCATCCGCAGGTGCAACTGCGGGAAGACCAAGGCATCTTGTTCGGCACAGCGCGTGGCGGTTTCCAGCAGCACCTGGGGGATGGTTTTGCCTTCGACCGGCACGGGATTTTCGGCGTTCATGGGAGGGTTTTCCTGTTCGGGAACCACTCTCGGGGACGAGATGTCAGCAAGAGGGACTCTCCCGGCGGTTTTTGGGCTTGCTTGACAAGGGCCTTCAGGCCGGGTGAAATATAGTAAATCCCGTGACTTGCGTAAACTTTTCCTGCGGCGGAAATCCTCTTGTTGGGCCGGCCGCTGCAGGGAAGGAGTCGGGCTGCGCAGGGGCTCTGGTACCGGCTAGGGAGTACGATCCATGCTCGTTCGGCCCAGGACGATCCACTTCCCACATCGTAAAGACGTTTTCATGAGGCGATCTTCCCTCCTGGTGCAGTGTCCTTTTGCTCCGCAACGGCCCCCGGCGGCGATCTCCCGCTGCGGCTTTACGCTGATCGAAATGATGGTGGCCGTGGCCCTGAGCTTGCTGATTATGCTGGCCGTGGTGACGGTCTTCGGCGATCTGAGCGCCGGGGTGCGGGAGGCTCGGGCGCGGGCCGAACTGCCGACCGGCTGCGAATGGCCCAGGACAAACTGATCGAAGACCTGCGCAACGTCACCGCCTTGCCGGGAGCCCCCACGCCCCCGCTGCCCGAGGACAAGGCCCTGGGCTACTTCGAGTACATCGAAGGTCCCAGCCCCCGGGCGCTGAGCGGGTTGGGAGCCCGCACCATCAACAGCGAAACCGGCACCTTCGACCCTACCGCCGGCGACGTGGACGACGTGCTGTGTTTTACCCTTCGCAGCGACGAGCCGCTGCGTGCCTCGGTGCCGCTGCAAAGCGGAGGGCGGCGGACCGTTTATTCCCACTACGCCGAAGTATGCTGGTTTATGTACGGGAATCGTCTGGTGCGTCTGGAGCGATTGATTGTGCCGGGAGCCAACCTCAACGGCGTTGTGTTTCCCGACGCCCTGGCCGAAATCGTCCCCCTGGAGCTGAGCCAGCTGGCCCTGCGGCGCAATCGGCTGGGGCACGTTCCCCAGCAAGGCAACGCCGCCAACTGGCCCAACTTCTTCCGGTCCAACGACACGGCGGCTTGGACCGCCCGGCTCAACGGCCAGTGGGACGTGTGGCAAGGGGGATTGCAATGGCCCAACCCGAATCTGCTGGTTGCCTTGCAGTTTCTCAACATTCCCCGGCACGTCATCCTGGACAACGTGCTCAGCTTCGACGTGAAGGTGTGGGACCCGCAGGCCCCGGTGTTCCTGGTGGCCCCCCAGCCCAACTCCCCCCCGGTGGCCATCACGCCCAGCTCGCTGGTGCCGGGCACGAGCGGGCCGATCACCGTTGATTCTCCCAACCGCTACGCCGAGGAGCTACAGGGCTGGTTTCAGGCCGGGCGGCCTGGCTCGTGGCGGGCCGGGCCGGTGACTTTTGGCACCTTTGTCGATCTGTTCTACGCCCGGCGACTTTATACCGGAAGCAACCGGGCAGCGGTGTTCCACATGTCGTGGTTCTCCGGTCCCGGCTATGGGACGTTGGGCCAATGGTCCGCCGGGGGGATGCCGGCCGTCTATGACACCTGGACCACCTTCTACGAACACGACGGCTGGGACCAGGACGGCGACAGCCTGGTGGACGAAGGGACCAACGAAGGCAATGATCCCAACAACGTCTCTCCGTTCCCCGGGGAAAACATGGATCCCCACCTGCAAAACACCCCTGATGCGGACGAAGCGGCCGAACAGGAAGCCCCGCCGCCGTACCGGCATCCGGTGCGGGCTTTGCAGATCAAGATTCGCGTCTTCGAGCCGGATACCCGGCAGGTACGCGAGGTGACGGTGATCCAGGCGTTTTGATGCACCTCTGGCCCGGCTAGAAGCCAGCCGCTTTAGGCTTTCGGCGGGCCGGCCTCGCGGAGCCGGTTGCGCCGCTTCCAGTCTTGCGGTTCCGGGGGCATCTCCGGTTCCAGGTCGATGCCCAGCCCGTCGCACACGCGGTTGATGTAGTTGAAATAGGCGATCACCTGCACGGCTTCGTGGATCGCCTGGTCGTCCAGACCGACGCGGCGCAGTTCTTCCACGTCCTGGGCGTCCCACCGCCACGGCTCCACGGTGAGCTTCCAGGCGGCCTGGGCCAGGGCCCGATCCACCGGCGCAAGTTCCGCCTGGCGGAAGTCCTCGGCCACCTGGGCCACCAGCTGGTCGTTTTCGATCTCCGACCGGAGATCTTCGGCGTGCGAGGCGGTTCAGTAGTAGCAGTTGTTGGTGCGGGAGACGACCACCGCCAGCAGCTCTTTCTGGGCCCGAGAGAGCTGCCCCGGGCGGTGCATCAGGTTCACGTAGAGTCCTACCGAGCTGGCCAGCACGGCCGGGTCCAGGCTCATAATTTGCAGCACTTGGGCCACGTAGCCTGCTCGCTGCTGTGCCGCGTCGTAGATTTGTTTCAGTCGGCCTTGGGCCTCTTGGGGCGGAATGGTGCGGATAAAGGCCATGATCTACTCCTGGGTGCAGAGGGACGATATGGGCCGCCAGTTTCCGCCAGTCTTGCATGCCCCGGCGCGGACTGGCAAGCTGATGTGGGAACGTAAGGAGTGTTTTTCTCTCGAACCCGAAGGAACGAGGCATGCGCAGCAGGAGCTGGAGTTGCCGATCTTGCGGCGAGAGAGTGTTGCCGGCGCTGGGATTGGTGCTTGCCGCCTGGGGGGTCTCTTGCGCCCCTTCGCACCAGGAACCTCAACGGCCCAAGGAACCGCCGTCGATCCGTTCGCTGGGCCCCTCGCACCCGGAGCCCTCGCCGCCGAAAGAGGAGCGGCAGCCCAAGGCGAAAAACGCCCAACCCGATAAGGCCTCCCCGAGCCCCGCAAAGCCCAAGTCGGAGGCGGCCCGGCCCGCCCCGAAGTGGACCCACCAACTGGCCCAAGCCGCAGAGTACTACAAGGACGGCCCGCAACAGATGCGCCCCCCGGACGGCAAGCTGCCCGCGGGCACCAAGGTGCGCCTGCTTCGCTCCGCGGGAAGCTACGTGCTGGTGGAGAGCGAAAGAGGCGTGCGGGCCTACGTGGCAGCCGACGCGCTGAAGCCGCTGGCCCCCTAGAGCTATCCCCGGAGGGCTTGGAGGCCTGGAGGCTTGGGGGCGTGGAGGGGTGGCGAGCCGCTGGCTTCAGCTGGCGGAGAACGGCGAGCCGGGAGCGTTAGCTCCCGGTTGCTCTAAACGTACGTGTTTAGCGTAGCCAGCACAAGACGGAACGTTTCCAAGCAAAAACGAATCGATTCTTGTCCGGCGAGCCGCGTGCGTCAGCACGCGGTTGCTACCGTTTGTGGCCGATGCTACGCTGGCCAACCGCCGGCTTACGCCGGCGGCTCGCCGTTGCAAGAATCAAAGCAAGTCCACCAGGTACGTTGTTTTCTACAAAACACGCTTTTTCCTGCCCGGTGCGGAAGCACCAGTGGCGAGCCCCGGACTTCAGTCCGGGGAGAGCCAAGAAAAACGCATGTCGATTTTCTCCGCCAGCTGAAGCTGGCGGCTCGCCGTTTGCAAGAAAAAACGCTCATTCTCTCCTGGCATGGAAACGCTAAACCAAGTGATGTGCTAGCCGGCTAAACACGTACCCGACTGAAGTCGGCAGCTCGCTGTGAGGAGCAAGAACCGGCGTTTGTTCTTGCCCGGAGCGGAAGCTCCCAGTGGCCCACAGCCTGCCGTCCTCCGCTGGCTGAAGGCACGCGGCTCGCCGTTGCAAGAACCAACATCCGCAGCACCAAACAACCGCATGCCGACGATACAGCTGGCTGGAGCCACCGCGGTGGTGCAAGTAAACAAGTAAATGTAGTTCAGCCAGCCCGCTACTTTGGTCCCACACTCAGCAAAGGATGTTGCCGTGTTCTCTGCCAAGAAATTGCCAGGACGATGGTCTCTGGTGGTTTTGTGCCTGGCAGGGGTGCTGAGCTTGCCGTGCGACAGCGACGCCCAGCAGGCAACCCGGCACCCGCCCAACATCGTTATTATCATGGCCGACGACCTGGGCTGGTCGGACCTGGGCTGTTACGGCGGGGAGATTCCCACTCCGCACATCGATCGCCTGGCCGAGCAAGGCGTGCGGTTCACGCAGTTTTACAACAACGCCGTGTGCGGGCCTACGCGCGCCTCACTCCTGACGGGGCTGTGGTGCCAGCAGTTGGGGCACCGGGGCGAGCACTGGAACGATCCGATCGACTTCGACCGCTGCGTGCTTCTGAGCGAGGCACTTCGGCGGGCCGGCTATCGCACCCTGATGGTGGGCAAGTGGCAGCGGCGGCGACTGGCCGTGGAGTGCGGCTTTGACCGCTTCTTCGGGCCCATGTGCCAGGCCAAGATCAGCTACTTTGACGAGGTAGTGCACAACCCCTGGTACCTGGATCGCCGCCGGGTGAAGCTGCCGGAAGACTTCTATCTAACCAAGGCGTTGAACCACTATGCGGTGGAGTTTTTGAAAGAGGCCCTGCAGCAGGAGCGGCCGTTTTTCCTCTACGTGGCCCACATCGCCCCCCACTGGCCGCTGCACGCCCCGGAAGAAGACGTGCAACCGCACCTGGAGCGTTACCAGGCCGGTTGGACGCGCCTGCGGCAAAAACGCCACCGGCGGCAGCTTGCCCTGGGGCTGGTGCCGCCGGAGTGGAAGCCGGCCCCGTGGCCCGGGGCGGTGCCGCCGTGGCCCCAGGCCCCCTACCCCCAGTGGCAGGCCCGGCGCATGGCCGTCTATGCTGCGCAAGTGGCCTGGATCGACCGGGGCGTGGGTCAGATCGTGCAGTTGCTTCGGCAGGCCGGCCAGTTGGACAACACGGTGATTTTCTTTCTCTCCGACAACGGAGCGGCCCCCGACGGCGGGATCGCTCCCACCCGCAGCGGATTCGGCTTTGCCCCCGGCAGGGACAACTCCCGTTGGCGGCTGGACCGGGTGCCGATTCGCCCGGGCAGCGGGCCGGACAATCCCCCGGGCGGGCCGGAAACTTTTGCGGCCTACGGGCTGGGCTGGGCCACGCTCAGTTGCACGCCGCTACGGGGCACCAAAAGCAGCGGCTTCGAGGGCGGCATCCGCACCCCCCTGGTGGTGCACTGGCCCCAAGGGATCCCCCGTCCCGGGGCGCTTTGCCACCAGGTGGGCCACGTGGTGGACCTGATGCCCACGGTGCTGGAGCTCGCCCGGGCCGAGTATCCCCGGCAGCTGGGTCGGCGGCGGCCGCTGCCGCTGGTGGGCCAAAGCCTGGTGGGAGCGATCCGCGGTGAACAAGCCTCCAAGGAGCGCACGCTCTTTTGGAGCGTTCCCTGGCACGACGCGGTGCGCCAGGGACGCTGGAAGGCCGTGCGCCGCAAGCGGACCAACAAGTGGATGCTCTTTGACCTACATCACGACGGCACGGAAACGACCGACCTGGCCGCACGCCATCCGCAGCGGCTGACCCGGCTGGTGGAGCTGTTCCAGCAGTGGAAGGCCCAGGTGGCCCACGACGCCGGCAGGCGGCAGTGAGCGGCCAGTGGCCAGCCGTTCCGGAGACGGAGTGCCGACGGCTGGACGCCCCTGTTTTTCTCGGTGACGCAGGCTGGCCAACCGATTCGCCCTAGGTACCTTCCCGGATGCGCTGCCGCACGGCCTCCAGGGCTTGCTCCCGCGTGCGTAACAGGCCGTCCAGTTGCTGATTGCGCACCCAGGCCAGCAAGCGGCCAAACCGAGGACCAGGCTTCAGTCCCAGGGACTTGAGGTCTTCGCCGGTAACCAGCGGCGGCGGGTCCAGCTCCTGGCGGGGCAAGGTGAGCTTTTGCCGGCAGAAGTCCAGCACCTGCGTGTCCAGCCCCAGGGCCTCCATGTCGGCCTGGTGCAGCCCCAGCAGGTTTTCGGCCCAAGGGCTCACCAGCAGCGGCTGCACCCGGCTCCAGGGGAGCCGATCGGCCCGGCGCAGGCTCCGCTGGTGCTCGACCAGCCAGCGGGTCTGTTTGCGCACCGGGTTGGAGAGCCGCCAGCGTCGGGCGAAGCGGTTGGCCAACCGGGCGGCTCGTTTGGCGGCTTGTTGGAGCCGCTCGGGTAGCTCGGTTTCCGTAGCGGGAGGCTCTTGCCGGGAAAACAGCTCGGGGGCGCCGCACTCGTGCAGCAAGGCGGCCAAGGCCAGGGGAAATGGCGGCCCCTGAAGCCGCTCCAACACCCGCAGCGTGTGCTGCCAGAGATTTTCCTGGGGTTGCTCCGGGTTTTGCACTTCGCGGAGGCGGTCCACCTCGGGCAGCAGCAGGGCCAGCAGGCCGGTTTCCTCAAGCAGCTTCAGTCCCTGGCTTCGAGAGGGGGGGACCAACATCATCTCCAGCTCCGCGGCAAGGCGTTCCCGGCTTACGTTGGTGATTTTGGCTGCCATTTCCCGCACAGCTTGGTGGGTTTCCGGCTCGATCTGGAAGCCGAACCGGGCAGCAAATCGCACGGCACGGAACATCCGCAGGTGATCCTCGGCGAATCGCTCCCGGGGATCGCCGATGGCCCGGATCACCCCCTGCCGCAGGTCCTCTTGCCCTCCCACCCAGTCCAGTACCTGTTGGGTTTCCGGGTCGTAGAGCATGCCGTTGATGGTGAAGTCGCGTCGCAGCACGTCTTCGCGGGCCGTGGCGTAGCGGACCTGATCGGGATGGCGGCCGTCGCTGTAGGGGCCTTCGGTGCGGAAGGTGGTCACTTCCACCGTGCCGGCCTGGGGCGGGCCCACCACCAGCATCACCCCGAAGGCGGCTCCCACCGGCACGGTACGGCGGCGACCAAAGAGTTTGCGCACCTGCTGGGGGGTGGCATTGGTGGCCACGTCGTAGTCCTTGGGCGTGTGACCCAGTAGCAAGTCCCGCACGCACCCTCCGGCCCAATAGGCCTCGAAGCCGGCACGGCGCAGCCGCTGCAACACTTCCAGGGCGAAGCGTCGCTGAGCCTGGGGGTTGAGGGAAGCCGAAGCGTGTTTTGCCACCGGAACTTCGTTCCACCCTACGAAAGAGTGCCGAAGGACTAAAACCAGCTCCTTGCCAGTGTAATATCTGGCGGCAAAGAGAAAAGCAGCTCGAAGCCCGCTTGCTCGTGCGAAAAAACACCGCCCAGGCAAACCACTCCCTCCCGCGACAGCAATGCCAGCACCCGCCGGGGAGCGTTTGAGTCATCCCTGCGGTGCTTTCCGCCGAAATCAATAGGTGCCGCAAGGAGTTTCGAGGGATTGTGCCGATTGCATCGACAGGGGGGCTTTGATGGCCGAACAGGTGTGCGGGAGCCGGACTTGGGGGGAGTGGACGCCGCTTGGTTTTTCACGCCGCCGGTTTCTGCTGGGTGGTTCCGCCGCC
>JALSGI010000816.1 GCA_026982835.1 Planctomycetota bacterium
GTTTCCCGACACCCGCTGGGCCGCCGTACTGCTGGGCGACGGCCCGCCGAAGCCTTCGGCCGCTGCGGCCCGGGAAGACTGACCCGGCTGGCACGCCTCCCCCCTACGCCCGGGGATGGAACCGCCGGTGCACTTGCAGCAGCCGCGTGGGATCCACGTGCGTGTAGATCTGCGTGGTGGTGATGTTGGCATGCCCCAGCATCTCCTGCACTTGCCGCAGATCGGCCCCCCCGGCCAGCAAGTGCGTGGCAAAACTGTGCCGCAGCGTGTGAGGGCTGACGTCCTCGGGGGCCCCGATCCGAAGCGCATAACGCTTCACCAGTTCCCAGATGCGCTGCCGCCCCAGCGGGTTGCCCCGCGAGGAAAGCAACACCCAGGGGGCAGTGCCGCCGCTGCGGGCCGCCAGCTCCCGTCGCTGGCCTTCCAGGTATTGCTGCAACTGGGTCACGGCCCGCTCGCTCAAGGGCACCACCCGCTGCTTGCCCCCCTTGCCCCGGCAAAGACAATACCGTTCCTTCAGGTGCAAGTCGGCCATCTGGAGCGTAGCGGCCTCCGAGGCCCGGCAACCCGTGGCATAAAGCAACTGCAACAGCGCCCGGTCCCGCTGCCACCAGCGATCCTCCGGCCCCGGGGCAGTAAACAACCGCTCCACCTGCTGCGGGGAGAGAACCTGCGGGATGCGATGCCACAGCTTGGGCGTTACCAGCAGCTGGGCCATGTTCTCCTGCACCACCCCTTCCAGTTGCAGGAAGCGGTAAAACATCTTCAGCGCCACCAGCGCCCGGGCCACGGAGCTGGGGGCCAGCGAGCACTCGGTGGCTAGATGCGCCGCGTAGTCGCCAAGCTCCTGGATCGAGAGCCGCTCCACGGGCCGCGAGCCGGCCCAGTGGAAAAACTTCCGCAGGTCGCGCCGGTAGGCGGCCACCGTGTTTTCGCTCAGGTGGCACTCGGCCCGCAGATACTGCTCAAATGGCCGCAGCCACCGCCGGGCAGCGGGAGAGTCGCCTGCCGGGTTTTGGTTCTGGAGGTTTTGAGACATCGGGCTTCTCTTGCCGGGGGACGGTACGTGTTTAGCCAGCTAGCACATCACTTGGTTTGGCGCTTCCATGCCAGGAGAGAATGAGCGTTTTTTCTTGCAAGTGGCGAGCCGCCGACTTCAGTCGGCGGAGAAAATCGACATGCGTTTTTTCTTGGCTCTCCCCGGACTGAAGTCCGGGGCTCGCCACTGGTGCTTCCGCACCGGGCAGGAAAAAAGCGTGTTTTGTGGAAAACAACGTACCTGGTGGA
>JALSGI010000817.1 GCA_026982835.1 Planctomycetota bacterium
CGTGGAGGGCCACCTGGGCCGAAGCGGCGAGAACCAGGACCCGGTGCTTTTGCATCGCCGGTCGCTAGAGCAGGCCACAGCCGTGATGGACTACCTGGTGCGGCACACGTCGCTTTCGGCCCGGCAGTTGTTCGTCGTAGGACACGGAAGCTCCCGCCCTCGCTATTCCAACGCCACCCCCCAGGGGCAGCAGGCCAATCACCGCGTGGAGCTGGTGGTCTATCCGGAGCTGGCCGAGCAGTAGGGTTTACCAACCGGGAGCTTACGCTTCGTACGTGTTTAGCGTGCTAGCACAAAATGGAGCATTTCCAGAGCAAAAGAGTTGATTTTTGTCCGGCGAGCCCCGGGCTTCAGCCCGGGGAGAGCCGAATAAGTGCATGCGTTATTTTTCTCCGCTGGCTGAAGCCAGCGGCTCGCCGGTAGCAAGAATTGGCGTCGGTTCTTGCATCGGTGCGGAAGCACCGGCGCAAGCCGCAAGCCGCAAGCCGATTCGCCGCCTCCCCCCGCTTACGCGGGGGGCTGTTGGGCAAGATGACGCTCTTTCTTGCATCGGAGCGGAAGCTCCCAGTGGCTGCGGCCCTGCCGCCTCCCCGCACTGACGTGCGGGGCTCTGGCTCCTCCCAAGCCCCCAAGCCTCCAGGTCTCCAAGCCCTCCGGGAGCTTACGCTCCCGGCTCGCTGTTCAACCGCCGGCTGACGCCGGCGGCTCGCCAAGCCTTCACGCCTCCATGCCCTCGGTGCGGAAGCACCCCCTCAAGACCCACGACCCAAGACCCCGCAAGCCGAAAACTACCCCCGGCGGCTCATCGCTTCGGAGAGAATCCGCGCGGTGCTTTCGCGCATGATGCGCGGGTCCACCGCCCGGCCTTCCATCAGCGCCCGGCGGACCTCCTTGCCGGAGATCATCACCGGCTTTTCGTCCGGGTGGTTCTCCATCAGATCGACCCGGCCGATCGACTCATAATAGGCGGCAAAGCCCACCTTGAGCGGCTCGATCAACAGCTGGCCGGGCAACCGGTCGAAGATGGCCTGGGCGTCGAAGTCGCCCCAGATGGCCGTGCCGTCGTGGTAGGGGGCGTCGGCGTGCTTGCGGCCGATGATGATGTGCGAAAACCCGTAGTTTTGCCGGTAGATGGCGTGCATGACCGCCTCCTTGGGCCCGGCGTAGAACATCTTCATATCCAGGGCCACCAGGATCACGCGATCCGGCACCGATTCGCCGCGGGGCTGCCACACGGCCGGGTCGCTGTCCCCCTGGCCCAGCGAGCGGCTTTCGATCAGCGCTTCGTAGGTGCGCATGCGCACCTCGGCGCTGACGTCGTCGGACTTGGTTTCGCCCACCAGGGGATTGAGACACGCTCCGGCCTCATAGCCCTGCCGCAGCAGCTCCTCCAGGCCATAGACCAGGGCGTACTCGTGCGCCCGATGGAGGGGGTTTCGGGTCTGGAAGGCCACGGCCCGCTCCCAACCCTTGTCGGCCAGAAGCCGCCGCACCTCCCGGGGCGAAAGCAGGTACTTGCCGAAGGCCGGCGGCTTGGGCTGCGGCAAGGCCCACAGCCGCCCGCCCAGCAGGTGGGTTTTGGCCGCGTCGTTTTTCAGCACCATGTCGCCGCCGGGGTGGTCGGTCCGCTCGGTGCCATAGACGCTGCGCAGGTACGCCTGCTTGTCCCAGGGGTAGATGTCCGTAATCTCCAGCTTGCCCACCACCTGGCCCCGGGAGTTGACCAGGGCCGCGGTCTGGTCCAGGGAGAGCCCCCGGGCCACTTCCTCGGTGACCGGCAGTGCCAGCGGGATGGTCCAGGCCCAACGCCCGTGCTCGTTCTCCAGCACCCCTTCTTCCAGCACCCGCTGCCAGGTGGGGCGATCCATCGGGCCGGTTAAAGGGCTCAAGGCCCCGTCGGCAATGCGATACACCACCGACAGATCGCCGTCGCTTACCGGCACCTGGGGCCAGTCGGCGGCCTGGGCCAGCAGTTCCTGGCGTTGTTCTTCGGCAATGGTGCGGCAAACCACCTCTTGCAATCCGCCGTGCGGCGGCAGGGGAACGGGATGGCTCATGGTCGTCTTTTCCGTCTTTCCGTGGGGGAAACAAGGCTTCCGTGGTTTGCAATTTTTTCTATCTACGCTGGCGAGCCGCATGCGTGAGCATGCGGAGCAAATCGGCAGCCTCGGCGCGTGTTCTCCGCCGCCTCCGGGAGCTTACGCTCCCGGCTCGCTGTGTCGAACAACAATCGACGTTTGTTCTTGCAACCGGCGAGCCCCCGGCTTCAGCCGGGGGAGGACGGCAGGGCCGTCGGCCACGGGGAGCTTCCGCTCCACGGCGAGAACAATCGCTGATTCTGGCTTATTTCGGCGAGCCGTTGGCTCTCGCCGGGGGAGAGCCAAGAAAAACGCTCGTTGGTGGTTTTTCTCCGCCAGCTGAAGCTGGCGGCTCGCCGGTGTTTGATCGGCCGTTATTCTCGCCCCGGAGCGGCAGCTCCGGCGCACGCCGCAACAGCGCAGGCCGCAAGCCGCTATTCCACCTTCTTGTCTTCGATCCAGGGCATCAGCTCCCGCAGCCGCCGGCCCACCTGCTCGATCAGGTGTTGCCGCTGGCGGCGGCGCATGGCCTTGAAAGCCGGGGCGTTGGCCTTGTTCTCCAGGATCCACTCCCGGGCAAACTGGCCGCTTTGCACTTCCTGGAGAATGCGTTTCATCTCCTGGCGCACCTGCTGGTTGATCACCCGCGGCCCGCGGGTGTAGTCGCCGTATTCGGCCGTGTTCGAGACGCTATAGCGCATGTACGACAGCCCGCCCTCGTAGAACAGGTCCACGATCAGCTTCAGCTCGTGCAGGCACTCGAAGTAGGCCATCTCGGGCTGGTAGCCGGCCTCGACCAGGGTTTCGAACGCGGCCAGGATCAGGTGGCTCACCCCGCCGCAGAGGACCACCTGTTCGCCGAACAGGTCGGTTTCGGTTTCCTCGGCGAAGGTGGTTTGCAGCACGCCGGCCCGGGTGCCGCCGATCCCCTTGGCGTAGGCCAACCCCAGGCGGAACGACTCCTCGCTGGCCCCTTCGTTGGTGGCGATCAGGCAAGGCACGCCCGCCCCGCGCACATACTCGCTGCGGACCAGGTGCCCCGGGCCCTTGGGGGCCACCAGCACCACGTCCACCCCTTCGGGCGGCTCGATCTGGCCGAAGTGTACGTTGAACCCATGCGAGCACATGAGCAGCTTGCCCGGCTTCAGGTGCGGCCGCACGTGCTGGCGGTAGATGTCCGCCTGCACCTCGTCCGGCAGGAGGATGTTCACCAGGTCGCCCTGCTGCACGGCCTCTTCGATGGAAAGGGGCTCAAAGCCGTCGCGCTTGGCTGCCTCGTAATTGGCCCCGCCGGGGCGTTGGGCCACGATGACGTTCACCCCGCTGTCGCGCAGGTTCAGGGCATGGGCGTGGCCCTGGGAACCGTAGCCCAGGATGGCCACCGTCTTGCCCTCCAGCAGCGACAGGTCCGCGTCGTTGTCGTAGTAGATTTTGGCGGTCATGGCTTTCTGCGAAGGTTGGAGTCAACAAGGGGAGGAACCACCTGCGGTTTTGCTTGTTCTTCCTGCAGCGGAGCGGAAACTCCCGGCGGCTGACGGTACTACCATCCGGCGAGCCCCGGACTTCAGTCCGGGGAGAAGCCGGCCGCTTAGGCCGCGTGGGTCGAGTCGCCGGAGTTGTCCTGGCCGGCGTAGCCTCGGCCGCGGACCATGGCGATCCGCCCGCTACGCACCAGCTCGATAATGCCAAAGGGGCGCATGGCCTCGATAAACGCGTCGATCTTGGACTCCTTGCCCGAGATCTCGATCATCACCTGGTCGCCGCTGACATCGACGATCCGCCCGCGGAAAATCTGCGTCAGTTCGTAAACTTCGCTGCGTTTGCCGCCGGCGGGGGCCTGGACCTTGATGAGCATCAGGTCCCGCTCGACGAAGTCCCGCGAAGAAATATCGTCCACCCGCACCACGGTGACGATCTTTTCCAGTTGCTTGCGCACCTGCTCCAGCACGCGGTCGTCGCCGATCACCACGAAGGTCATCCGCGACAGCTTCGGGTTCTCCGTCTCGCCCACGGCCAGGCTTTCGATGTTGTAGCCGCGCGAGGCGAGCATGCCGGAGATTTGGGCCAGCACCCCGGGCACGTTCTGCACCAGGGCCGAAAGTACGTGTCGCATGTTGGTTCGGGCCATGGGCGACCCCCGCTGGCGGAAAGCAAACAGCCGCCGCCGGGCAGGCTGCGGCAAAGAGGACTATTGTGGCGATATTAGTCCTCCCCGGCCAGACCGACAAGGGGAACGGTGCGGTCAGCGGCCCGCCTTGATGCAAAGCCGTAAAATACATAAAAAGCAATCCCCCCGGCAGACGAAAGCGTCTCCTTGCCGTCCTCTCCCAAATGGAAACCCGTTATGGCCAAGCGCACGCAAAAATCCAACGGCAAGCCCCGGCTCAGCAAGCAGGACCGCCACACGCTGCGGCAACTGGAGCAACTGGCCCACACGGTGGTCCAAGCCGCCCGGCGCCACCGTGCCCCGTACCTGGACATCCCGGCCCGCAGCCTTTCCAACGTCCGCTTCAACAAGACGCGGCGGATTTTGGAGATGGGCCGCAACACCAACCGCCGCCAGCTGTTCAACCTCAACCAGGCCAAAAGCTACATGCAAACCTTGCTGGTGGCCTCCGGCTGCAAGCGGCTCATCGACGAGGGGAAGACCACCAGCATCCGGGGCCTGTACTACATGCTCAAGCACACCATCAAAGGGACCAAGGAAGAAACCTTCGACGAGCAGGCCGAGTGCGATCCGGTGATCGAAGACCTGGAAGTGCTGGTCCGCTGTCTGCGCGAAGAGCTGCACCTGTATGCTCAGAAGAAAGGGGACATGGTCGGCCCGCTGGTGCTCGTGGACAACGGTGACCAGATCGACTGCTCGCGGATGGGTTCCGGCGGTTACGGCATCCCTTCGATCGTGGAGCCGGAGCGGATCCAGTTCAAAAAGTGCACGGCCGACTTCGTCCTGCACGTGGAAAAGGACACGGTCTGGCAGCGGTTCAACGAGGACAAGTTCTGGAAAAAACACAACTGCATCCTTACCCACGGCGGGGGCCAGCCCCCCCGCGGCGTGCGGCGGCTGCTGTACCGGCTGCACCACGAGCTGGAACTGCCCATCTACTGCCTGCTGGATAACGACCCCTGGGGGTACTACATCTACAGCGTGATCAAGCAGGGTTCGATCAACCTGGCCTTCGAGTCGCAGCGGATGGCCGTGCCCGAGGCCCGCTACCTGGGCCTGCGAAGCAAGGACTTCCAGGAGTGCGAACTTTCCGAGAGCGTCAAAATCGGCCTGACCGACACGGACCGCAAACGTGCCCGGCAAATCGCCCAGTACCCTTGGTTCGCCCACAAAAAGAAGTGGCAAAAAGAGATCCAGCAGCTTCTGGACAACGACTTCAAGCTGGAAGTGGAAGCGCTGATCAGCAAGGACATCTCCTACGTTACCGAAGTCTATGTGCCGGAGCGGATCGCCGCAGGGGATTTCCTGGACTAATCGGGTCTTGAGGCGAGCCCCGAGCTTCAGCTCGGGGAGGGCGTGGAGGCTTGGGAGGTACCAAGAGCCCCGCACGTAGTACGTGTTTAGCCAGCTAGCAGCCAGAGGATCGACGCCGCAGGCGTCGCACTCTTATAGCCGGGGGTCGTCAGACCCCCGGAAGGCAGCGTTTTTTCTTACCCTTTAGCATCCCGAAGGGATGCCAGATGGAAGAACCATTCGCTGTTTCTGGCACCCCTGGCGGGGTGCGGGGTGTGGTAATGGCCATGCTTTCCGGTGGTCTCCGCTCCGCTCCGACCACCGGCTACAAGGCTGGCAAGCCTTCGGCTTGCTGTTGATCTGGAGACCTTCTATCTCATGCTTGCACGCTAAACACGTACCGCACGTAAGTGCGGGGCTCTCGGTCCGCAAGACCCACGACCCAAGACCCACACACTGACGTGCGCACGCTCCTCCGCGGGCTTACGCCCGCGGCTCGCCCCCCACGCCCTCAAGCCCCTCGAGCCGAAGCGCGCGGCTCGCCCTACTGGTGCCACTGGCCCACAAACGGCACGTAAAAACGCTGCCACTGGCGGCGATACCACACCGGCGAGCTGGGATGCCCCTGCTGCCCCAGGGCGTCCACCGCCACCACGTAGTAACGCCTGGTGCGGTTGCCGGCCTGGGGGTCCTGAAACATCGTTTCCCGGATGGGCTTCTCGTGCAGGGGATGCACCAGCGACCCGGCAAACCGCCCGTCCATGCGAAACACCAGATAGCCTCGCAGGCCCCGCTCCGCGTTGGGACGCCACTTCAGGTGGCAGGTGGTGCCCTCCTCGCGGGAAAAGACGTACTGCACCGGCGAAGGGATCGTCAGCACCGCCGGCGAGGGACCGCTTTGGACCCCCAGGGCATTGACCGCCCGCACCCGGTAGGCATACACGCCCCAGGGGTACGGCCTCCCATCGGGCACCAGGTGCGACTTGTGCCAGCGTCCCTGGAACACCGGGTCTTTGATCTCGTCGTGCGTCTGGTTCAGGTCCACGGTAGTGTCGGTAAACTCCGTGGCGGGGATCGGCCTCGGGGTAAGTCGCTCGAACCGGCCCACGGCCTTGATCCCACCCACAGCCGGCTGTTCCCAAGGCGGGGTCTGCTTTTGAATCCGCACCAATTGCGCGTTGCTATAGACGGCCACCGGCGCCCGCTCGACGATGTAGCCTGTGATGTCTTCCCCCGGCGGGGCTTGCCATTTCAGGTGCACTTCCCGCGGGGCAAGCACCGACACGACCAGCTGTTCCACCACCCGAGGCTGAGCCCGCACGAACGGGCCGGGCCGGCTGGTGTTGCCCTGGGCATCGACGCTGCGCAGGCGGTACATCAGCACACCTTCCCCGGCCGGGGGGCGGTGGACGAAGCGGGTCGTTTGGGGCTTCAGCCGGGCAAGCTCCTGGAATCGGGCCTTCCAGGGCACCGCAGCCCGAGCCCACTCCAGCACCACCTCCCGGACGCGCCGATCCTTCGGCACACTCCAGCGAAGATGGACCTCCTCGGGCGTGGTTCTCACTTGCAGATGCTGTGGCGAGGAAAGCGGCAGCGGCCGGGGGCGCTGCACGCTGCGCCAGCTCCAGATCTGCTGTTCTTTTTGCTCCCGGGTGTGCACGCGGTTTTCCAGCAGCACCAGGTTCAAGTCGGGAGCATAAACCAGCACCCGGGCGCGGTTGCCCGAGGGGTCCGGCTCCTGGGGCGGGTTGGCCCGCTCCCAGCGATTGCGGCCTACGTCGTAAAGCCATGTCTCCAGGTGGTGCCTGGCCTGTTCGCCTTTGCCGGTGGTGATCTTGACCACGGCCACGATTTTTCCGGCCACCGAATCGTAGCAAAGCACCGCGTCGTTTTGCCGCTCGGGGGGCGAAGGCTCGGGCAGCCGACGCTGCCAGCGGTTCTCCCGCAGCGAGTAGAGCCACGTGTAAGGGTCCTCGCGGAACTGAAGCCCAAACAGCACATGCACCCGGTGACGACTGTCGTAGGCCATGTTGCCGGCGCTGCGGAAAGGGGGCTGCTGGGGCGGGTTCATCCGCGTCCAGGTGTTGGTCCAGGGGTCATAGACCAGCGTGCCTTCGCGGTTCCCCTCTCCGCCGAAGAGCACCACCACCTGGAACTCTTCGTCCCAGGAAGCACAGCGCAACGGGCTGACCCGCGGCGCAGGCCAGGGGCGCATGTTCTGCCAGCGGTTCTGTTCCAGGTCGTAGGTCCACACGCTGGAGTCGTTCAGGTAGATTTCCCGAAACCATTGCCAGCCGTGGCTGCCGCTGAAGGCCGGAAAGCGGATCATCCGCCCCAGCACCGGGTCAAAAACATTCTGCTGGGCACAGCACACCCCCGGAGGCGAGACGTTGGTCAACATCAACTGCCAGCGGGCCGAAAGGGGATCAAACACCCACACCTCCGCCCCCTGCTCGCCGCCCCCGCCCTGGTTGTGCCCCCCGTAGCGAATCAGCACCCCGTGGCGGGTGTCATAGACGCAGGCCCCTTCGTAGCCCAGCCGGGGCGAAGGGGGCGTGTTTTCCAGTGGGCTGCGCTTGATCCAGGTGCCCGGCTCCTGCGGCAGCGACGGGTCCCGAATCGGCTGCTGCCCCCAAGCCGTCGCCGCCACCACCGCCACCAATCCAACAAACACCCACGGGCGCACGAGCAAGCTCCTTTCCATTCCCAGGTGGAAAACCACACCGCGGCATTGCCAAGGCCATGCCGCCCCACGCATCTCCAGGAAATAGTTGAACCGGCCACGAGAGCGGTTTCCAGGTTTTTCCGCGAGAGCAAGAACTTTTTCCAGCCTTGTTTTGGCAGCACACCCGGTGTCGCTGTGCAGAGGACTATCAGTCCGCACTTCTTATCGCAGCCGGCGATACACCAGCGAGAGCACAACACAGCGCCACACGCTACCGACAAGCACCACCACCCCAGCAAGAATGGCCAACCCCCAACGGGATGGAACCCCCGAGAGGAGTTCCGACGTAGTTGGGCACTCACTCCCGTCCAGAGATGCAAATGCACTGCAGACACCAAGCAGTGCGTTATCGAAAGCTACAAAACCAAAAAGAAAACCATGGCTTCTTCACACACCTAGTGGAAGAGAGCAAACCAGGAAGCAAAACTAAATAACTCCACACCCATCTGGAAGCGAGGGGCGATTGCTCTGGAAACAAAAACATGGCTTGGTGTAGGGTTTGCAGTTGTTATTTCCTAAAACCCTTTAGGAGCACCAAGCCATGAACCGCAGTATCACACTTTCGCCCAAGGAGCACAAGGCCCTGCTGGAAGCCTACCGCAAATCCTCGCAGCCATGGGTGCGGCTGCGAGCCCACATTCTCTTGCTGTTGCACGAAGGACACTCCTGGAACACCATTGCGGCCATGCTCTTCACCAGCTCCAGCTCGATCAGCCGTTGCCGCCGCCGCTTTCTGCAGGGCGGTCTGGAGGCGGTGCTTCAAGAGCGTGAGGGCCGCCCGGCGGGGGTGCTGGTGTGGTGGGTAGTGCTGGTCGTGCGCTGGGTCACCGAGAAAACGCCCCGCGACTTTGGCCTGTTGCGTAGCCGGTGGTCCTGCGCCACGGTGGTGCTGTTGTTGTGGG
>JALSGI010000818.1 GCA_026982835.1 Planctomycetota bacterium
CCCCGCACGCGACTCGCCGTTCTCTGCCGGCCCAGACCGGCCGCCGGCCTCGACGCGGAAGGCCCCCTCCCAGGCGGCGCAAAACGCATTTTTTTCCCCCCCAGCCGGGGATCGCAAGGAACCACACTCCTGTCGCGTTCGCCCTGCTGATCCCACCCCCCAGCCGGGGATCGTAAGCTAGGCTTGAGTGGGCGCCTCTGGAGTGCGCAGGTGGCTGCGTCGTACGGGGCGGTAGCTGGCTCGGGAGGATGACACCTTGAACGGCTCGACAGTTCTGGTCGGCTCGCGGGGAGTGGACGCTCTGGCCCAGGCGGCAGGCCAGCTGTTCACTTTGCCCCAGGTCGCTATGGATGTGCTGGAGTTGACCAGCAATCCGCAGGTGGACACCCAGGCCCTGAAAGCCTGCCTGGAACGCGACCCGGCCCTGACGGCTCGCATCCTCCAAGTGGTTAACAGCTCCCTGTTCGGACTTTCGCGGAAGGTGGCCGATCTGGGGCAGGCACTGGCCCTGCTGGGCACGGTGCCGTTAAAGCTGCTGGTGCTGAGTTTCAGCTTGCCCGATGAGCTGTTTCGCAACCTGGGAGCGGACTTCCTGAGCCACTACTGGCGCAGTTCGCTTTGCCAGGCGGTGGCCTCACGGTGTTTTCACCAGCGTGGGTGGGGGCAAAGCGGGGACGAGGCGTTTGTGGCTGGGCTGTTGCAGCACGTGGGCCAGTTGGTGCTGGCCCAGATGCTCGGCCCCCCCTACTTGCAACTGTGGCACCAGTGCCGCGACCTGGGAGCCGACTTGCTGGTGCAGGAACGGGCCTACTTGGGCCTGGACCATGTGACGCTTTCCCAGCACCTGCTGCGGCAATGGAAGCTGCCGGAAGTGCTGGTCCGGGCCTTGGTCCCCCCAGAAACGCATCCCGAAACGGAGCCGGCCCTCTGTTCCCTCCAGGCAGCCGTATGGCTAGGCACCCTGAGCACCCGCTTGCTGGTGCAGGACCAACAGGAGGCGTGGCAGCAGCTGCTGCAGCAGGCCCAACGCCTGGCCCGACTGGAACAATCCGACGTGCGTCGCGTGTTGCAACAAGTACAACAAGGGGTGGAATGCCTGGCCGAAGCGCTGCAACTGGAGGGGATCGACTCGCTGGAGGTGGAAGAGGTGCTGGCCCAGGCGCAACGGCAGCTGGCCCAAGTGGCCCAGGAAGCGGCCGCCCAACTCAGCGGGGGAGGGGAGTCGCTGGTGCGGCTGTCGCTGGCCACCCAACAACGCCTGCGGCATGCGCTGAACCAGG
>JALSGI010000819.1 GCA_026982835.1 Planctomycetota bacterium
AAAAGCGACTCACCGCGGAGTGTCTGATCCTGCGCGGGGAGCCGGTTCGGGACCTGTTAGCTGCTGCTTCCACCACCGCACCAGCGCAGGGGTCCCTTGGAGCTGGACTTCCTGCGGGGGAGTCAGTCCGCTACAGCGAGACAGCCCCTGGAGAGCCGCCTGGCGCACCGGGGCCACGTCGTCCAGCAGGTGAAGCAGCACCGGCACGCTTTCCCGCTGTTGCTGCTGCGCTAACGCCACGGCTGCCTGGCGGCGCACTTGCCACTGCGGATGCCAGCAGAGTCGCTCCAGTGCCCGGCGTCCTTGTTCTGGATCGTGCCGGGCCAGGGCGGCGGCCGCCGCCACCTGCACTGCTCCTTCGGGATTCAGCAGCAAGTGCTTCAGCACCGCCGTGGCCTCCGGGTGATCGCACCGGCCTAGTGCCTCGATGGCCGCCAGCACCACGGGCACGTGGGCGTCGTGTGCCCGCTGCGCCAGCCAGGGGAAGTGCTCCGGCTGGGGGTGGTCCCGCAGGTACAAGCAGGCCTGGCGGCGAACTTCCGGGTCGGCATGGGCGATCCCCACCCGGGCGATTTGCACCGCCCAGGCACTCTCTTCCCCGGCAAGAGCCTGCAGCACAGCTTGCCAGACCAGGGGATCCTGTTCCTGGTCCACGTGCCGGGCCAGCAGGGAGTGGACCACGGGGCCCAGGCGGCCCTGGGTGGCAAGCGAGCGGAGTTCCCGGGCCAGGGTTCTTCGCTCCGGAGGGGAAGCCTGTCCCCATTGGGCCAGCAGGCGATAGGCTCCGCCCAAGGCCAGCAGCAGCTCCTGGTCCAGCATCGCCTCCACGTTCTGCCCGACCAGCAGTTGTTGTTCCAGCCACTGCGGGAGCATCTGGCGGTGCTCCAGCAGGGCCGCTCGCCAGGCGGCCTTTTCCTCGGCGGAGGTAAATCCGTGCCGGGCTTGCCGGAACAAGTCGGCCAGGCGTCGGGCTACGGGCTCGGGCAACGGCTGCTCGGTCTCAGCCGTGGCGGGTGTTTGACCTGACTCTTCCGCCGTCCGGAGGTCCCGGTGCTCGGCCAGCCATTTTTGGAGCAACTCCTGGGCCAACCGGCGGCGGTGCGGCTGCGGGGCTCCCAGCGGGAAGTGTTTTGCGGCCGGGATGTGCCGGGCCAGGTGTTCCTTGGCCGCAGCCCGGGTGGAATACACATCGCTTTGCAGTCCCTGGCACCACACGGGCACGCTCCACGGCGGGGGCCAGGCAGCGATCGCCTCCACCACGGCCAGTTGCACAAGCGGGCTGGGATCTTCAAGCAGCCGCAGGGCCATGGGCCGGGCTTGCCGGGGGGGCAGGCGTCCCAGTTGCCCGGCCACGCTTCGACGCACTCGCCAGGAGCGATCCTGTTCGGCCCGAGCCAGCAAGCGGGTATCGTTCCAGGCGGCGAGGGCTTCGGCGGCGGCTGCACGGAGTAGTTCCCCTTGGTGCCGTAGCAGTCGTTCCAGTCGCTGCCGGGCCTGCTGTTCCCAAGCCGTGGCAGCCAGATGGCCCAACTGTCTTGCGGCCTCCTGCTGCAGCTGGGGATCGCCGCTTGCTAGCAAGCGGTCGCAGCTTTGCCAGAGCAGCTCCGGCGAGCCGCGGGCGGCTTGCAGCAGGGCCAAGCGCACCTGGCGGTGAGGATGCTCGGCCAGCCGAGTGGCTTGCGGCGGCAGGGGCCGATCCAACGCGGACCAAAACGACAAGGCGGCCACCACGACCTGCGGCTCCGAGCTGGCGGCGGCCCCGGCAAGCCGGGACTCGGAATCCCCCCAGATCAGCTCCCGGATCGTCTCGTCCTGCTGGAAGCGGGCCGGGTTTTCTTTTGCCATCCGCTGCAGGATCGCCAGCGCCTCGCGCTGCAAGGTTGCGGCATGGGGCAACCCTTGACCCCCTTGCCGGTTAAGTTCCCGCAGCAGCTCCACCAGCACGGACACGCGCTGGTTTTCCGGCAGTGCCTCCACGGCGGCCAGCGCTGCCCGACGCATCGGTAAGGCCAGCTCCGCATCCAGCACGGCTTTTTGCAAGGGAGCCGGATCGACGCGCTGGCCCCGTTTCAACAGCAACAAGGTGGCATTGGCCGCCGTGACCACGTCCTCCTGCGACGCTGCCCAGCGAAGGGCCATCGTGCTGAGGCCCCCCTGCCGGGAAGTCAGATCGGGATTGGTCCACTGGGCCAGCGGGGCTTGCTCCGTACCGGGAGTCGCTTCCCAGCGCTGGCTGGCAAGCTCCGGATGCACCAGCGTGCAACCGCCACCCAAGGCCAGCACCAGCCACGCCAGCAGCTTTCGGTGCAGGTGGGGCCGCCCCACCGAGCCTCTACCCGGCGGCGAGCGCCGCCGGGGGCCAGCTGCCGGCTGGTTCAAACGCAGGGGGCAGGATGCATTCATCAGTCCAGGCAATGTGGCGTGTCAAGCAAGACTTGGGTGCCTCGAACAGACCTCCGGCCCTGTTAGCAAACCCTGGAGAAGCGAGCCAGAGCAGTTGCCCCCCAGCCGCAACACCGATTCTCGCCGCCCGGGGAAATCGTTGACAGCTTCCCGAGACGTGACACGCCCCGGCCGGGCGCGTACACTGGGGGCACGACTTTGCCCTTTTGCCTGTTTTGGCCATTTTGCAGGAGAGATGCTCATGCCTTGCAGGTCGATGCTTCGCAGGATTGGCTTTGTCGTGCTGGCGGTGATGGCGGGTGGTTCGGTCCTTTCTGTCCGGGTTTGGGCCGATTCGCCGCAGAGGGCCGAAAGTATTCCCTCGGAGCAAACGCCCGACGGCAAGCTGCACTTCTGGCTCTACTTGCCTCCGGAGTACCAGCAGCAGCCGCAAAAGAAGTGGCCGCTGCTTTTGTTTTTGCACGGGGCCGGGGAGCGCGGCTCGAAGCTGCAGCGGGTGCTGCGTCACGGCCCGCCGAAGCTGATCCACGCCGGCAAAAAGTTCCCCTTCATCGTGGCTTCCCCCCAGTGCCCCGGCGGAATGAACTGGAAAAAACTGGCCCCCAGTCTGGTGAAGCTGCTGGATCACCTGGAGTCCCAATACCGGGTGGATCGTTCGCGGGTGTACGTGACCGGCTTGAGCATGGGGGGCTATGGGACCTGGCACCTGGCGGCGCTAATCCCCCAGCGGCTGGCGGCCGTGGTGCCCATTTGCGGCGGGGGCGATCCCCAGGCGGCAGAGAAGATCAAGAGCGTGCCGGTGTGGGCGTTTCACGGGGGACGGGATCGCGTGGTGCCGCCGAAACGCTCCCAGGAAATGGTCCAGGCGATCAAGCAAGCCGGCGGGGACGCCCGATTGACCATCTATCCCCAGGCCGGGCACGATTCCTGGACGGCCACTTACGATAACCCGGAGGTCTATCGTTGGCTGCTGTCGCACCGCAAGGTGCGCTGAGCCCGTTGGGCTAGGGCGTGCCGGTTGTGGCCGTCGGCGGCCTTCAAACGCCACAGGCGTCCGGGTCGAGAAACTCCACCACTGTGCCGGCCCCGGGGGCTATGCCCTGCTGGAACTCCAGCACGGCCAAGGCCGCCGGGGAGAAGGAAGCACACGGGGGAGAGCCTGGGCGGGCCAGGGCTTGGGCCAGGTCGGCCACATCGGGCATGTGGCCCACCCACAGCATGGGCCGGGTGCTATAAACGGCCACCGCCTGCAGCAGCCGCGGCAGATCCACACCGGGGGCCAGCTCGGGGCACACCTGGGCGGAAAGTTGGCCCGGGCAAGTTTCGGCCATGATCTGGGCCGTTTGCACAGCTCGCCGCAAGGGGCTACTGAGCACCACCTGGGGGGCGATCCCTCGCCGCTGCAACTCCTGCGCCCAACGCCGCAACCGCTGGCGGCCCTCGGCGGTCAGCTCGCGGTGTTCGTCCGGTTCCTGGTGGAACGGATCGGCCGGGGCGGCCCAAGCATGACGCATGATGTAAACCCGAACGCTCATCGCTCTCTCCAAAGCCATTGCCGGGGCCAGCGGAGTTGCTTGCGCAGGCAGGCGGTTTGTTCCCAGAACCGCCGGGCGTCCTGGGGATAGCCGGCCGTGGGTCGCAGTCGGGGCAAGCGGCGGCACCAGAAGTGGTTCCAGGCCTGCATGGCCAGTTCCCGCAGGTACTTGGCCACCAGCGAGGCCCAGGCCACCACCAGATGTTGCTCCCCCCCGCGCTGAAAATAGACGTCCATTCGCTGGGGGCCTTGGCCATGGGAATAGACGCTGCAGGCGGCCGATTCTTCCCGGGGACGGAACCATCGCGCGGGAAAGTGTTCCATCAGCAGGCTGCCGTAGTGGTTGCGGCCCCCGTGCTTGTCGCAGATCACCAGCACCGGCTCCGGGCCATCCTTTTCCACCAAGGGGACAAGCACCTCCCGAACCAGCTCCAAGCTGGTGTGCGAAAGCAACTGGGCCTTGTTCCCCCAGCGGTGCAAAAGCTGGTTGAACTGGGCGGGAAACAACACCCGCGCCTGCACTCCCAGCAGCTCCACGCCCAAGGAGGCCAACCCCTGGCGGCAGCGCTGCAGGGCGGCGGCCCAGTTGGCCGGATCGAGCTGCTGGGGCAGTTGGAGGGAAAAGTCGGCTTCCCAGGGGGCTAGCTGCCGGGACTGGGACCAGCGGCCATCCAGGGCGTCGAACAGCTGGGCGTAGCTGCACGGCAGGGCAATGCCCCCGGAGGCAAAGGCCAGCCAGGCCCCCTGTTCCAGCTCCACCCAGCCCCGGCCGGCCCGATATACCTGCTTGGAATCGGCGATGGGGATTTGGGCCTGTTGCAACCTGTGGGCACAGCGGTGCATGCGGGGCCAGAGGGCCGAGGGCTTTTGCACCGGAAATCGCCAGCAGGTGGCCGCCACCACCAGCGGGCCAAGAGGAGGGCCGTAACCGGCTTCGTCCACGCCCAGGACAATCATGGCCCGAGTTTCCGCCAATGAGTCCGCTGCGGCTGGGGCTCTTGGGGGGGAACCCAGCCGAGGTTACTCCTCCAGCGCCCGAAACACCAGCGAGGCGTTGTGCCCCCCGAAGCCGAAGCTGTTGCTCATGGCCACGCGGACCGGCCGCTGGACCGGCTCCAGGGGGGTGTAGTTCAAATCGCAGTCCGGGTCGGGGGTTTCCAGGTTGATCGTCGGCGGCACCATCTGGTGGTGGATGGCCAGCACCGTAAGCACCGCCTCCACCGCGCCGCTGGCTCCCAGCAGATGGCCCAGCTGGCTCTTGGTGCTGGAGACGTTCAACCGATAAGCATGGTCGCCGAAGACGCGCTTGATGGCGTTGGTTTCGGCCACATCGCCCAGGGGGGTAGCCGTGCCGTGGGCGTTGATGTAGTCCATTTGCTGAGGTTCCACGCCGGCGTCCTGGATGGCCCGCTGCATGGCATGCGAAGGACCCTGGCCGCTTTGATCCGGCTGGGTGATGTGACCGGCATCGGCACTGGCCCCGTAGCCCACCAACTCGGCGTAGATTTTGGCACCCCGGGCCTTGGCGAATTCCAGCTCTTCCAGCACCAGCACGGCGGCCCCTTCGGCCAGCACGAACCCGTCGCGGTCCTTGTCGAAGGGGCGGCTGGCCCGCGTCGGTTCGTCGTTTCGCTCCGAAAGCGCCCGCATCTTGGCAAACCCGGCAATACCCATGGGCGTCAGCGCCGCTTCGGAGCCGCCGGTGAGCATCACTTCGGCCTCGCCGTAGCGGATGGCCAGGAACGCCTCGCCGATGGCGTGGCTGGCACTGGCGCAGGCGGTGGCCACGGCCACGTTGGGACCGCGCAGCCCAAAGTGAATCGACAACTGCCCGGCCGCCGCATTGACCATCAGCTTGGGGATGGTGAAGGCGGAGACGCGGTCCGGCCCTTTGGTCAGCAGGCGTTCGTGCTGGGTTTCGATTTCGTTGAGTCCGCCGATGCCGGAGCCGACGATCACGCCGCAGCGGTAAGGGTCGTACTGCTCGAAGCGAATGCCCGCGTCGCGCACCGCCTCGATGCCAGCCACCATGGCGAACTGGCAGAAGCGGTCCAGTCGCCGGGCTTCCTTGTTGGGCAGGTAGCCTTCGGTGGACCAGTTGCGCACCTCCCCGGCAAAGCGCACCGGGAAACCGCTGGCATCGAACACCGTAATGGGACCAATGCCGCTTTCCCCGCGGCAGATGCGCTGCCAGAGATCGTCCACCTGTCGGCTCAAAGAAGTGACGACCCCCAGACCGGTTACCACAACCCGGCGGCGCTGCATTTAGGACCCTGCGTGTTGCTTGATGTACTCGATGGCTTCACCGACGGTCTGGATCTTGTCGGCGGCATCCTCGGGAACGTGAATCCCGAACTCCTCCTCCAGGGCCATGACCAGCTCGACCATGTCCAGCGAGTCGGCTCCCAGATCGTTGATAAAATGGGTGGAGTCGTTGATCTGTTCCCGAGGAGCATCCAGTTCTCGGGCGATGATGTCTTTGACCTTTTCCTCGATGTTGTCGATGTTGCTGTCGCTGTCGGTGTTGCTGTCCTGGATGTCGTTGTCCTGGAATTCTTTTTCCATGGGATCCACGGCGTTTGTCCTCCCTTGGTTTGATGACGGTTGCACTCTCAGCACCGAAGTGACGACTGCCTTGCAGGCGTGCCGGTGCCACAAAATGCCGTTTTCAAAGCCCAAAAGGCTAATCCAGCTGCGACAGACTTGTCAAGATGGGCAAGGGGCTACAAGCCGACGCTCATCCCTCCATCTACGGCGATGGTTTGTCCGGTAATATAACCGGCCGCGGGGCTGGCCAGGAACAGCACACAGGCGGCCACATCGGCCACCTGGCCCAGTCGCCGGGCCGGAACGCGTTTTTTCACCTCGTCTTTGAACATCTCGCCCAAGGCCGCCGTCATATCGGTTTCCACGAACCCGGGAGCCACGGCGTTGACGGTGATCTTGCGCCCGGCCAGCTCCATGGCCACGCTGCGGGTAAAGCCGATCACCCCGGCCTTGGAGGCCGAGTAGTTGCTCTGGCCCTTGTTCCCCCGCAGGCCCGAGACGCTGGAGATGTTGATGATCCGCCCGTAGCGGCGTTGCATCATCGGCCGCGTGGCGGCCCGGGTGAACAAAAACGTTCCCCGCAGGTTGGTGGCCATCACCTCGTCCCACTGCTCGTCCTGCATCCGGGGCAGCAGCGTGTCGCGGGTAATACCGGCGTTGTTGACCAGGATGTCCAGCCGCTGCCAGCGAGCGACCACCTCCTCGACCACCTGGTTGACCTGTTGGCTGTCGGCCACATCCACGCTCCAGCAATGAGCCTGGCCCCCTTCGCTTTGGATCTGCTCCACGAGTTGTTCCAGGAGTTGCAGGTTGCGGGCCACACAGGCCACGCGGGCGCCGCAGCGGGCCAGCTGCACGGCTACCTCGCGGCCGATGCCCCGGCTGGCCCCGGTGACCAGGGCCACTTGCTGGCTCAGGTCCACGGGAAAGATGGCTTGGTGTTCCGCCTGGCTCATGGAACGCTCCTCGTGGAAGTTTGACAGGCCCGCCGGGCTACCGGGCGCCGGCGAGATTGGACGCTACTTTGATTGCTTGGCCGGGGGAAATCAACACTCCACGCAAGTGCAGCTTGCACGGCGATCGATCCGCCGCAGCAGTCCGCGCAACACGCGGCCGGGGCCCACCTCATAAAACGTATCGAAACCCTGTTGCAGCAGGTAACGCATCTACTCTTCCCACTGGACCGGCTGGACCACCTGCCGCACTAGCAGGCTGCGGATTTCTTCGGGATCTTCGTGTGGCCGGGCGTCCACGTTGGAAACCACCGGGATTTGCGGGGGGCGGATGTCCACTTCCGCCAGCGCTTCGGCCAGGTGCTGGTCGGCCGGGTGCATCAGCGGGGTGTGAAACGCCCCGGCCACGGCCAAGGGGACCACGCGGGCCCCAGCCTGCTCGGCCAGTTCCGCCACGCGTTCGCAGGCGGCCTTGGTTCCCGAGACCACGATGTTGCCAGGGCAAAGCAAGTTGGCCACCTGCAATATATCTTCTCCGCGGGCTTGCTGGCACAGCTGTTCCACCTGGGAGCGTTCCAGACCCAGGATGCTGACCATGCCGCTGGGGGTGGCGTCGGAGGCGGCCTGCATGGCCTGGGCGCGCCGCTGCACCACCCGCAACCCGTCCTCGAAACGCAACGCCCCGGCAAACACCATCGCCGTGTATTCGCCCAGGCTCAGCCCGGCGGCGGCCTCGCAACCCAGCACCACGTCCGGCTCCTGCTGTCGCAGCCACTCCAGGGCCGCCAGCGAGGTGACGAAAATGGCCGGCTGGCTGTGCAGCGTGGAATCCAGCTCGGCGGCCGGCCCTTGTAGGCAGAGCTGGGCCAGATCGTAGCCGAGCACCTGGGCGGCCCGCTGGAAAAGCTCCGCGGCCCGAGGGCACTGCTCAAGCAGCTCCCGACCCATGCCTACCCGCTGGGCCCCCTGCCCGGGGAACAAAAAAGCGATCCGGCTCACCGCGCCTCCCTTTGCTCACGTGGGGCGGGAGAGGGTTACTCGGCCACCTCGACGATCTGCCGGCCCATGTAGTAGCCGCAGTTGGGACACACCACGTGGGAGGGCTTGGGCTGGCCGCACTGAGGACAGAGCTGCAATTGCCGGGGCTTCAAGTAATGGTGACTGCGGCGTTTGCCGGTGCGGGAGTTGGATTGCTTGCGTTTGGGGACGGCCATGGGGGCATCCTCGCAAAGCGGCTTGGGAAGGGGGAATTCCGCACGGTTCAAAACGTCAAGAATAACCCGACTGGCGTTCCCGGCAAAGGGGCACCGGGGAGAAATAGCATTGCTATCGGCCCCTTGCGGCCCCCGGGGTCCAGTTCAACTTTTGCGCGTTGGAAGGGGGTGGGGGAGATGTCAAGAGGAGACCTGGGAAACATCTGTGGGACAATGGGAAGCTGAGTGGTAAGCGGTTTTGGTCCCCCAGGGAGGTTATTTTGCATGAAGGAGATCAGGCATGGATGCGAAACAGGCGGCTCGCCAGGCCCGAAAGCAGGAACTTTTGCGGGAACTGGCCGAGATCAAAATCGAGGAACTCCGCGAACAAGGGGTGTTTTCCGCAGTGCCCCATTACAGCGTGCTGGAGCAGGCAGCCTCGGCGTTGGGCAAGGAGCTTTCCTGCC
>JALSGI010000820.1 GCA_026982835.1 Planctomycetota bacterium
CTTGTTGGGTTGTGCCGGGGTGTGCCTGGGCGTGGGAGCGGCCGGGTCGCTGGCGGCGATGTTCGCCTTGATGTTCGTGATGGGTTCGTTTGCCAGCATTTACCATCCGGCCGGGCTGGCGCTGATCTCCCACAGCGTACCGGTCCACCTGCGCCCCCGGGCCCTGGGAGTGCACGGGGTGATGGGCTCGCTGGGCATTGCCTTGGGCCCGCTGGTGGCCGGGGTGTTTTTGGCTTTTCTTCCCTGGCGGGGCTATTACGCCGTGCTGGCCGTGCCGGGAGTGCTGCTGGCCGTGGTGTTTTTCTTGCGGCTGGACAACTCCCAGCACCGTTCCCCCCGACAGCAAACCTCTGCCAAGGCGGATTCCGGCCACTGGAAGGCCTTTGCCCTGCTGGTCTTTTCCGGCTCGGTGGGCGGGGTGATCTATGCGGCGTATCTGAACTTCCTGCCCCGGTATTTCGATCCCCTGGCCGAGCAGGTGGGGTGGCTGGAGCGGGCTTCGCTGCGCAACTTCGCCGCCTCGGGCGTGCTGGTGGTGGGAATGCTGGGCCAGTACCTGGCCGGGCGACTGGGGCGGGCCGGACGCCTGGAACGCCAGCTAGCGGGCATCTTGCTGCTGTTGGTGCCGCTGCTACTGGCCATGGGTGTGGTGCCGGTCCTCTGGCGGCCCCTGGCCGCCGCGGCGGTGTCGCTGGTGCTGTTCATGCAGCAGCCCATCTACAACAGTCTCATCGCCCAGTTCGTCCCGGCCCATCGACGCAGTTTCGGCTACGGAATCAGCAACACGCTCACCTTTGGGGTGGGCTCGTTCGGGGCTACGCTTTCGGGGCTGATGCCCAACGACTGGGCCAACTTTCTGGCCCTGGCCCTGCTGGCCTTGCTCAGTGCGGCGGTGATGGGGCTTTTGCTCCTGTGGCAGAACTGCCATCTCCAGGAGGGCTAGCCGTGGGGGGAACGACGTCCCGATCGCGTGGGAAAAGGCCCCGCTCACGGCCAAGGGGGTGTTGAAAGCGAAAATATTTTACACCTCCAAGGGGATAAGCATAATAAAAACACGGCGCTGGAAGGGGATATGGTGAGAAGTTTCTTCTCCCGGAGCGATGAGTGATGTCTGAAAAAGAAACAGATCCGGAAGAAACGCTCCACGCCTCTCCCTCAAACTCGTCCGAACATGCTCGATCGGCAGAGACCTCCGAGGATTCCCCGCTTGAGGAAGGAAGAGCACAAGGGGCATCTGCGGCGGAGGCCACTCAACCCCTTCTAGGAGGCAGTGCTCCCCCACCTACCCAGCCTGGGGAACATGGGCAGGAAGTTCGTCGAGTCGTGCCAAGGGGGCCTGACAAGCAGAGGGTGGGCAACTACGAGCTGCTGGAAAAGATCGCCGAAGGGGGCATGGGGGCCGTCTATCGTGCCCGGCACGTGAAGCTACAGCGCATCGTGGCCTTGAAGATGATCAAGGCCGGCGTGCTGGCCGGAGAGGATGAAATCCGCCGTTTTCTTGCCGAGGCCGAGGTGGTGGCCCAGTTGGATCATCCGGGCATTGTCCCTTTGTATGAAGTGGGCCAGTGGCAGCCGGAGGAGAGTGCTGCCAAGCTCCCTTTTCTGGCGATGGGTTTTGTGGAGGGGGAAAGTCTTGACCAGCGATTGCGCCAAGGTCCCCTTCAGCCGGAGGAGGCTGCCTGGATTACACTGCAGATGGCCGAAGCCATGCAATATGCCCACGACAAGGGCATCATCCACCGCGATTTGAAGCCCGCCAACGTCCTGTTGCAAAAAGAAGAGGAGCTGAGCCGGGTGTCCGACAGCGGTAAGGCCCTCGCGGAAACTTCCTCTCTTTTTGGACCGATGCCGTTTTCTCCCCGGATTACGGACTTCGGGCTGGCCAAGCGGCTGGACGCCGACAGCCAGATGACCCGAACCGGCCAGGTGATGGGCACCCCCTCCTACATGCCACCGGAGCAAGCCCGAGGCGATCTCCCCCAGGTAGGCCCCCTTTCTGATGTTTACTCGCTGGGGGCCACCTTGTACGCCTTGCTGGTGGGGCGCCCTCCCTTTCAAGCGGCCAACGTGCTGGAGACGCTCAAGCAGGTACTGGAGCAGGAGCCAATCTCGCCGCGAAGTTTGAATCCCGCGGTGAACAAGGACTTGGAGACCATCTGCCTGAAGTGCCTGGAAAAAGAACCCACAAAGCGGTACGGCTCGGCCCGGGAACTGGCCGAGGACCTGCGCCGTTTCTTGCAGGGCTATCCCATTGCGGCTCGCCCCGTCAGCAAAGCAGAACGCCTCTGGCGCTGGTGCCGTCGCAACCGCGCCCTGGCCGCCGTGGGGACTGCGGCCCTGGTGCTGTTGCTGACGCTGGCCGTGGGGGGGCCGCTGATGGCGGTCTATCAGGCCGAGCTGAAAAACCAGGCCCGACAGGCCGCCCAGGCCGAGCGGGAAGCCAAGCACCAGGCGGAGCAGGCCGCTGGGGCCGAAAAACGCGCCCGCCAGCAAGCCGTAGCCGAATCGCGGCGGGCTTTTCGCAACTACTACGCCGCCCAAATGAACCTTATCCAGCGCGACTGGCAACAAAGCCACATCGCCCCCCTGCTGCGGCGGCTGGAAGCCGTCCAGCCGGAGCGAACCGGAGGGGAAGACCTGCGGGGATTCGAGTGGTTCTACTGGCAGCGATTGTGCCGCAGCCATCTGCGGACCCTCGCCGGACATCGCGGCCCGCTGACCTGTGTGGCTTTCCGTCCCGATGGCAAATACCTCGCCGCGGCCGGTCACGACCGGACGATCCGGCTGTGGGACGTGGTGACGGGAAAAGTGGTCCGCACCTTGCAAGGACACGCCGACGTTGTGACCGGCCTGGCCTTCAGTCCCGCAGGGGACCGCCTGGCTTCGGCCAGCCTGGACGAGACGATCAAGCTGTGGGACGTCGAAACCGGCCGGGAACTGCGCACCCTGAAGGGCCACCAAAGCGATGTGCTGTATGTGGCTTTCGCTCCCAAAGGAAAGCACCTGGCATCGACAAGCCTGGACGGGACGATCAAGCTGTGGGACGCCCAAAGCGGCCGGGAACTGCTCACCCTGCGGGGACACACCAGCGACGTCTGGAGCGTGGCTTTCGGGCCCAACGGCACCCGCTTGGCATCGGCTGGCGGGGACGAGACGGTCAAGGTATGGGACGTGGAATCGGGCCAGGTGTTGCTCAACCTGCGGGGACATACCAGCGACGTCTGGAGCGTGGCTTTCGGGCCCGATGGGCGGCGATTGGCTTCGGCAAGCTGGGATGGCACGGTTGTCCTCTGGGACGCCGCAACGGGAAAAAAACTCCTTGCTCTGCGAGGACACACAGCCGAAGTGAGGAGCGTGGCCTTCAGCCCCGATGGACGCCGCCTGGTCTCCGCGGGACGGGATCGGACGGTAAGAGTGTGGGAGGTGGAATCGGGCCGGGAGCTGCTGGTGCTGCGCGGTCACACCGACGAGGTGGCCCGGGCCGTGTTCAGCCCGGACGGAACCCGATTGGCCACGGCAAGTTTCGACGGCACGGTGAAACTCTGGGATGCGACTCAAGATCCCAAGCGGCTCGTCTTGCAGGGACATACCGACGCGGTCACCTGTGTGGCTTTCCATCCCCGGGGGCGCTACCTGGCTTCGGCCAGTCAGGATCGCTCGGTGCGAGTGTGGGACCTGCTCACGGCACGGCAGCGGCACGTTTTGGGCGATCATCCCAGCTATGTATATGCCGTGGCTTTCAGTCCCCAGGGAGAGCTGCTCGCCTCGGGAAGTTGGCTCCGAACCGTGCGTTTGTGGGAGGTGGCTACGGGGGCTCAAAGGATGGTGATGCAGGGACGGGGGAACGTGATCTCCTCGCTGGCATTCACTCCTGATGGACGCCGCTTGGCTACTGCCGGAGGGGAGTTTTTGCCCCGGGGAGGGGAATTGAACGTATGGGACGTAGAGACCGGCAAGAACCGGAAAGCATTCTTTGGCCGGACCGATTTTCTCACTTCCGTGGCCTTCAGTCCCGATGGACGCCGACTGGCCCTGGCGGGTTGGAACCGGGTGGTACAGCTCTGGGATGCGGCCACGGGGGAGAAGCTGCTGGAGGTCAAGGGGCATGCGGGCCACGTGTATAGCATCGCCTTCAGTCCCAATGGCTCCCGGCTGGTCACGGCCAGCGAAGACGGAACGGTGCGAGTGTGGGACGCAGCCACGGGCAGAGAACAGTTGCGTCTCACCGGGCATCAGGGAGCGGTCCACAGTGTGTGTTTTAGTCCCGATGGACGCCGACTGGTTTCGGCAGGAGAGGATGCGACCATCAGGGTCTGGGACGCGACAGCCGGACACGAGCTGCTCACCCTGAGAGGTCATCAGCGCAAGGTTTTTTGTGTAACCTTCAGCCCTGACGGAACCCGCTTGGCTTCCGCAGGCGAAGACCGAACTGTGCAGGTGTGGGATGCCCGCTCCTGGACGCCCAAACGCCGCGTGCAGTTCGAGGCCTTGGGCCTGGTCCGATTCCTCCTTCAAATCAGAAAGTTGCCCCCCCATGAGGCCATGGCGTGGCTGAAACGCGATTCCACGCACTCCCAGGAGGTTCTCCAGGAAGCTTTGCGATTGATCCGGCCGGAAAACCGACGGCCCCCGTAGCTGCTACAAAAGGCCGCATCAGCGTACCGGTAGGGGCGGCAACTGTTCCTGCACCCACTTTTTCAGCGGCTCGTTGGGCCGGGATAGCTCCAGCTCCTTGCCGGTGATCCGGCCAACTGCCTGGCGAATCTGCCGATCCTTAAGCAACCCATGCTCCGCCAGGTACTTCACCACCGCTACTTTCTCAATAACAGAAACTTGCTCGTTGTGGAAAAGCTGCTCCAGGTACTCAGGGACCTGTTCGGGGGCCAGGCCCGGATGATCACGAAGTGGGAAATGGCGTTTGAATTGAACCACGGTTTCCAGCCCCATTTCCCGCAACAGGTTGGTCCCTTGTCTTTTCATGGCCAGGTACTGCGAGGTGGTCACTTTCCGGGAACTCCAGACGGGGCGATCGTCACCCAGAGCGAACATCTGACACTGGAACTCCAGCTCCATGCGATTCCCTCGCTGTTTACGTGCCACACGCAAAACGAGGGCGACATCGACGTTTGCTTTTCGGGCTGCCGCGAACAGCTCCTCCAGGGTCTTCTGTTCTCTCACGTAGGCCACCCAGAGCGTGTTGCCGGGACCCACGTCGAACTGGTTGACGAGGTCGATAAGAATTCCGGCCAGCTCCACCATGGAAAACGCGCCCAGCAGACGCCGCCCTTGTTCGCCCTCGAGGGTAAAGCCTTTCTGGGGCACAACACCCACGGCAATCCGTGGCATCAACAGGGCAGGACGCCGGGAAGCACTACACCATTTGGCGGCCGATTTCACTCGGGCACTTTCTTCCAACAAGTACGCTGCCCAGGCGTACTGCCATGCCTCTGCGGGATACCCTCGAAAAACCAAATAGACTGCCTTGCCCCAGAGGGTCTCTGGCGCCTGGCTGGGGATGCTCAGACCGGGCAGTCCTCCTGGGGAAGGGAGCTGCCTGGAAGGGTGGTCTTGGGGTTCTGGTTTTTGTTCCGGTTCCTGCTTGGGCTTTTCCTTAAGGGAGGACAGGCCCTTGGGTTCGGGAATCAACGACGGATTGCGTCCAGCAACTACAGGCGGAATGTGGCCACCGCCGATCCTTCCAAGATCCGCAGGGGATAGCTTCCCGAAGCCGTCTGTGATCCAGACTGGAACCGGGTCCTCGGAGTACTGGACCGGGGCAGGCCCAACAAGGGTGATGACGATGAGATTCATCAACTGGACGAACACAGCGATGCCAAACGGGATGCCCAGCTCATACAAGGCCACGCGGCGGCCCTCCTGGCGATGACACAGGGCGTTATAGAGTTTCCCACATGCCCATGAACCCAAAAACACCAGGGCCAGTCCCAACACGAACAAGCCCAGGCTGATGGTCCAGGCCACCGTCGGGCCGCCGGGGTTCAGCCACGAGGGTTTCTCCTGCCCCGAAGAACTCCAACGCAACGCTAGCAACGCCGCACCGACCAGGCATGCTCCGCAGAGCACCACCACCGCTCGTCCCAGCAGCCATGCTTTCAAGGCCGGGCCCGCAGGGGGAATGTCTCCGATTCTGCGCCAGCCGTAGAAAAACAGGGCCGGAACAACTACCAGTCCGGCGATGACCACCGCTCCCACAACGCCCACATAGTAGGCCAAGGTGTGAACCAGGGCAGCCAGCAGCATGGTTACCCCCTTTCCCCCAGGAAGACTCAACGAATCGGGCAGCACGTTCCCCCGAGCTGTAATTGAGATCCTTTTCCGGTCCTTTGATCGTTTTCCTCAACTGGCCTGTTCCCTGCCACCGTCCCCCGGTTCAAGGCCCGGAAATCCAAGTTCCCGTGAACTTTGCCCAAAATGTGGGCAGGCGGCAAACAGGCATATTCCAGCTTATCTTAATCCCATCAGGGATGCTACCAGGAGTTGCACTGGGTGACTATCCAAACAACCAGGCGGCGTAACTTCCCGGTGATGGCACTGCTGCCAGGAGGGCAATCCGGGTTGTTCCCACCGGAGGCGGTGGCTATATTCCCGCCGCTTTTTGTCGGGGGTGGGTTGTTGGGCTCCTCCCCGCTCCCCTGCCGCCGGGGTGCCCAACCCTACTGGCCACCCCGCCACGGACGGCATTGCCCGCAGCGGCTTGTCCGCAGCAGGCGGCCCCTTTTGCCGGAGGAACCTTTTCATGTGGCGTTGGCAGTGGTTTGTGTTGGTGCTGCTGGGAAGCAGCGTGGCCTGGGCCGACCCGCCCAGCTTCGTCCCCCCGCGCAAAACAGCTCGTCCGCCGCGAGCCGACGCGGCCGACTCTCCGCCCCCGCAGCGCCGTCGGCCGGGCCGAGGCACGGTGCCGGTGCGGCCCACCGCCGCTCAGTTGCCCGGGGCACGATTGCCCAACACGCACGGGCAGGTGTGGCGGGAGTACGACCTGCGCCCCTACACCCTGCACGCCAACTGGAGTGCCCGGCCCGAGCAGATCGTCATCGACTGGATTCTCCGCCTCACCGGCTATGAGGCCTGGCACAGCGACGTGCCGGCCATGCTCTGCGCGGACCGGCAGACGCTCTGGGCCTACCATACGCCGGAAGTGCAGCAGGTGGTGGCCGACACCGTGGCCCGCTTCACCCAGCCCCAGGCGCGTCGCCATGTGTTCAGCTTGCACGTGATCACGCTCAGCAAGCCCAACTGGCGCGTGCATCTGCATCGCGTGGCCCAGGCCGTGCCGGTGCAAAGCCAGGGCGTGCAGGCGTGGGTGCTGCGGCGGGAGGATGCCACCATGATCCTGGCCAAGCTGGCCCAGCGGCAGGATTTCCGCCGCCATACCTCCCCGCAGCTGGTCATCGAAAACGGCCAGCCGTACTCCCTCTCCCGCACCCGGCCACGCAACTATGTGCAGGACATCCAGCTCAAGGGGGAGTCGCTTCCGGGGTTCGAGGTCGTCGGCGGGCGGATCGAGGAGGGGTTTTCGCTGGAGGTGGCTCCGCTGGTTTCCCGCGACCAGAAGACCGTGGACGTGGTCATCAAGTGCCATGTTGATCAATTGGAGCGGTTCCATCCGGTGCTGCTCGATCTGCCCACACCGGTCGGGGGCCAGCAGCGGATCAAGGTCGATGTGCCCCAGGTGTGCCAGTGCCGCTTGCAGGAACAGTTCCGCTGGCCGGAGGACCAGGTGCTGGTGGTTTGTTTGGGGCGGGTGCCGATGCCCAATCACCTGGAACCGGGCCTAGTGCCGCTGCGGCTGGCCGGCGCGCCTCCGGCCCGAGCCGATCTGATTATCTGGCTGGAGTGCCGAGAGCGCCCGGCTTCGGAGGACCCGTTGCGAAACGCCGCTCGGGCGCGCAACTACCACGGCCGCTATTGAAGCTGGCCGGGACGTGGAGGCGGGGAGAATCGGCTTGCGCCGTTGCGCCGGAGCTTCCGCTCCGGAGGACTTGGGTCATGGGTCTTGGGTCTTGGGCAGGTGCTGCCGCACCGGAGCGAGAAAGAGCTTCAACTTGCCCAACAAGAGCCCCCCGCGTCAGCGGGGGGAGACGTGGAGGCGTGGAGGCTTGAGGGCTTGGAGGAGTGGCGAGCCGCCGGTGTGAGCCGGCGGTTGAACGGCGAGCCGCCAGCTTCAGCCGGCAGAGGAGAACAACCAAAAAGCGTTTAGTGGCTCTCCCCCGGCTAAAGCCGGGGGCTCGCCAAAGCGAGAAAAAACGCCAACTCACACACCAAACCAGCGAGCCGGGAGCTTAAGCTCCCAGAGACGGCAGGGCCGCCAGCCACTAGGAGCTTCCGCTCCGGTGCAAGAAAGCAGATCACAGCGAGCTGGGAGCGTAAGCTCCCGGAGACGATTAAGAAGGCGGCGCAGGATTGCTGTGCTCTCTGTGGGCTGACGTCCACGGCTGGCGGCTGCAAGAACCAGCGCCAGCGGCAAAACAACCGCGTGCACACGCTCGCGGCGCGCCGGTGTAGAGATAAATGCCCACTCTTTCGCTACCGGTGGCGTTTGCAATCCTTGCTTCCAAGGGTCATCATTGGCACAACGTGTTTGGTCGAAAGTGTCAGACCCGCTTGAATCGAACGCTCCGGGCAGTGGGTCGATCCAGCCCTCATTGCTGCAACACGTCTTTGGCTTCCATGAGCAACGAATCCCAAGAGCAGCAAGCGGTTTCTTCCCCCGTGGAAGATCAGGCCGTACCGGCCAAAGTGTTTCCCCCCGGGCGGCTCCCGCCGGTGCGCTGGCGGCAGATGCCCGAGCCGATCCCCTTCTGGCGGATGGTCGGCCCCAGCATCATCCTGGCCGGACTGGCCCTGGGCAGCGGCGAGTTCGTACTCTGGCCCTACATCACCTACCGCAGCGGGTTTGTCTTCTTTTGGGCCTGCGTGGTGGGGGTGACGATCCAGTACTTTATCAACATGGAAGTCACGCGCTGGGCCCTGGCTACCGGGGAGAGTGCCACCACGGGGTTTAGTCGGCTGGGCCGGGCCTGGCCCGTGGTGTTCCTGGCCCTGATCATCCACG
>JALSGI010000821.1 GCA_026982835.1 Planctomycetota bacterium
CCCCCGGTTGGGACAGGCACGGCTGGTGGCCCTGGCACAGGGACAGCTCCGCGCAGAGACGACCAGCTATCGGGGGCGGATCCGGGTTTTCAGCCGTTCGGTGACCCGGTTCCAAGCAAGGGAGCCTATCCTGGTTTCCGCCCGCGGCCTGTCGGCTTTGCCCAGCGAGGTGCAGACCCAGGTTCGCACGCATCCTTACGGCATCTCGACGGGGCACAACTGCCGTCTGGTTCAACGCATCGTCTGGACCCAGGTTTACCGGCGCCTTCCCGAAGCCGAAGCCGAGTCGGCCTTCAAGGCCAAGCGGCGCATCGCCCGCCGGATCGACCTGCGCACCGGCCAGCGATTGGAGGAAATCAACCAACGCTTGACCCGTGACCTGCTGGAGCCCTTGGAAAAGCAATATCGGGCCATGCCCCGGATCCAAGTGGCCAGTTCCACACGGCGAGTGTTTTTCGTGGCCCGGCAGCAGCGGTTCGATCTCCATCCCCCACGGACGCCTCCTCCGGCCACGCCTGCTGGGGAAGCGGACATGGTGGTCAAGGTGAATGAGGATTTTCTGAACAACACGTTCCAGTGGCTCTATGGGGGACGGAGGATCACCCAGGAGGAGTTCCGCAAGCGCTGGGGAGATTTGCTCCCTCCGGCTCAGGAGGAAGAAGAACGGTCCCGAAATTGGGAAATCCTCTTCCAACCCCAAAAACCCATCACTGTGAAGTTCGACAAGGATCAGTTTGAAATCGTCATCCGCGGCCGGCGATTCCGCATCGAGGAACCGGCCAACGTGGTGGTCCGCTACCGGATCGTTCGAGATGCGCAAGGGATGCGGGCAGTCCGCATCGGCCCGATCCAGGTCCAGTTCCCCACGCGCAAGCCCGGACAGACACTCTCTGGGCGCCAGGTGAGCTTGCGAAGACAGATCCAAACCCGCTTGGAAAAGACGTTTGCCCCGGTGATCTTGCACCAGCCGCTGGAGGTCAAAAACCAGCAAGAGGAAAAAGTGGGGCAACTGAAGCTGGTGCAGTTGACCAGCCGCAAGGGTTGGCTGCTGCTGGGCTGGAAATTCGAACCGGAAAACTAGCTCCCCCTTTCCCTCACCCCCCTCGAATACGCAATCTCTGCTTCCCTCGGCCGCAGAATCTCCGTAACCTGAGCGTGTGGATTTCGTTCGTTTGGGTTTGTTTTCATTAGGGGGAGTATTCGCCGACGATGTGCCGGGCCGTGCTCGTCACCGGCGGTGCCGGATTCATCGGCAGCCACTTGGTGGATTGGCTGCTGCAACACACGCACGCCCCCGTGGTGGTTCTGGACCGCTTGGACTACGCCGGCCTGGAGACCAACCTGACCCAGTGGGCCGGCCACCCCCGGTTCACCTTCCGGCGAGGCGACATCGCCCAGCAGGAGCTGGTGGACTGCCTGTTGCAGTCCAGCCGGGTGGCCGCCGTGGTGCACCTGGCCGCCCAGACGCACGTGGATCGCTCGATCGACGCTCCCTGTGCCTTTGCAGCCACCAACGTGCTGGGCACAGCCCGGTTGCTGGAAAGTGTACTGCGGTACTGGTCGCAGTTGTCCGCGGAGGAGCGGGACGCATTCCGCTTCGTGCACATGTCCACCGACGAGGTGTACGGGAGTCTGGGTCCCCGGGGACGCTTCGGCCCCGACGCTCCCCTGCGGCCCAACTCTCCTTACGCGGCCAGCAAGGCCGGGGCGGATCACCTGGTGCACGCTTTTGGCGTCACCTACGGGTTGCCGGTGGTGACGGTGCGGGCCTGCAACAACTACGGCCCCCGCCAGTTTCCCGA
>JALSGI010000822.1 GCA_026982835.1 Planctomycetota bacterium
AGCCCTTGCCCCTTTACGGCAGCGGCCAGAACGTCCGCGAGTGGATCCACGTTCGGGACACCGCCGCCGGGCTGGGGGCGGTGCTGCAGCGCGGGGAGCCGGGGGCCGTTTATCACCTGGGTTCAGGAATCGAGAGGACCAACCGGGAGATGGTCCGCTCCATTTGCCGCTTGCTGGATCGCTTGCACCCCCGCAGCAGCGGACGACCCTACGAAGAGCTGATCCAGCGGGTGCCGGACCGCCCGGGCCACGACTTTCGCTACGCCCTGGATTGCCAGGCCACCTGGGAGCAGCTCCGCTGGCGCCCCGCGGTGGAACTGGAATCCGGCCTGCAGCAAACCATTCGCTGGTACCTGGACAACTCCCACTGGGTGGAACAGACCCGCGCCGGATACCGCGGGGAACGCCTGGGCTTGGGCATTGCCGGCGAGAGATCCACAGAGTCGTTTCCCTGATGGCTTGCAGGAGCGTTGCTGGTGAAGATTCTTGCCTTGGATACCTCCACCGCCTGTGGAACCGTGGCCCTGCTACAGGGAGAAGAGCTGCTGGAACAGGCAGCCTTGGATCCCACCCGCCGCAGCACTCAAACCCTGGCCCCGGCCATTGAGCAACTGCTGCGGCACCACGGCTGGAAACCCCGACAGGTGGAACTGGTGGCGGTGGCCGTGGGCCCCGGTTCCTTTACCGGCTTGCGGCTGGCCGTGGCCACGGCCAAGGTGTTCGCCTATGCTGTTGGGGCCGAAGTGCTGGGCGTCAACACCTTGGAGGCGATTGCCTGGGGCGGTGTAGCTGGCCGGGGCACGCTGCATGTGGGGATGGACGCCCAGCGGGGGGAGGTGTTCGCCGCCCGGTTCGCCCGCCAGGAAGAAACGGCTCCCTGGCAGATGACCGGCGGCGTAGAGCTGCTTTCGCGGCAACGGTGGCTGGAGCAGATGGCCCCCGGGGAGCTGGTCGCCGGCCCGGTGTTACAGCGGCTCCGGGAACCGTTGCCGGAGCAAGTGGCCGCGGTGCCGCAGGCATTGTGGTTTCCGCAGGCTGCGGCCGTGGGTCGCCTGGCCTGGCACCGCTGGCAACAAGGGGAGCGGCAAGACGTGTGGGGGCTGTTGCCACGGTACTACCGCCCTTCGGCCGCCCAGGAAAAACGGATGCACCCCCCCTCCGCAAAGGATACCGAGCCAGGTGTTTCGGCCTGTTAAACCAAAAACCGCCGGTCCGCAGACCGGCGGCTGGGTTTCGCTTCAGGCGGCTAGCCCGCGGCGGACTACCGCAACAGGGCCAGCACGTTTTGCGGGTTGGAGTTGGCGATAGCCAGCACCGAGGTACCAGATTGCACCAGGATCTGGGCCCGGGTCAAGGCGGCGCTTTCGGCCGCGAAGTCGGCGTCCCGGATCGAGCTTTCGGCCTCGGTGAGGTTCTCCAGCGTGTCGCTCAAGCTGAAGATGTTGGTCTCCAGCGTCGTGCGTTGGAAAGCGCCCAGGCGGCCGCGGAGGCTGGTGATCTGGGTGATGGCCTCTTCGACCACGCGGGCCGCCCCGGTGGGATCGTTCAGCAGGCTCTTGGCCCCGCCGCTGCGAAGCTCGAACAGCTTGCCGGCCGCGGCGCCCAGCCGGGCGGTGTTGACGGCCTGGATGCCCAGTCGGGCCTGCTGGTTGGACACCACGTCGGGACCCAGTTGGAACAGCGCCCCGCCGCCCAGGATGGAGAAGTTGAGCGTCTCGCCGGTAGAGACGGAGGTGCTGACCGACAGCGTCAGGTCCAACGCCGAGGTGTTGACGCTCAGCGTCAGCCCGTTGCCCACCGCCTCGATCCCGTTGACACGGGCCTTCACGTCCAACCCGGCAGACCGCTCGGCCACGTTGCCATTGTCGTCCACCAGGGTGAAGGTGCCGCTGAGGGCCTTTACCTGGACGAACGCCTGGGAGCCATACTCGGTAGCCACGAAGGAAAGTCCGGTTTCAGCCGCGTCGGAGTTGCCCAGCAGCGCGGCCCCGTCGGGCGTGTCGCTGGTGACCTGGCCGCCGGTCAGCGTGGCCGTGTCGTCGGTGGTGATCACGCCGGTGCCGTTGCCCACCAGCGAGGCCTTGAACAACGCAGCGATGTTGGGATCGTAGTTGCTGTGGGAGGCCTTGAAGATGTTGAAGATGTCCTGGGCCGTGGTGTTGCCTTCGTCGATGCGGAAGGTGAGGGTTTTGGTGTTGGCGTCGTACTGGGCCACCTCGTTTCCTTGGGTGACGCTGGCGTCATCGACGAAGACGACCTTCACGCCGTCGTACTCGGTTCCGGCCTGCAAGGCGGTGAACTCCAGTTGGGCGTTGGTCCCGTTGACCGAGTAGGTGCGGCCGGATGGCTGCGCGTCGGTATAGGTGACGCCCAGGGTGCTGAAGGTCACGTCGCTGGAGGTGGGATCGACCAGCCCGCTGCCGTCGCTCCCCTCGGCCAGGCTCACGCTCACGCCATACTGAGCCAGCCGACTTTGCACGTTGGCCAGCTCAGTGGCGTCGGAGATGAACTTGCTGGGGTCGTCGAAGAAATCGACGATGTCCTTGGCCGTGGTTTTGACCAACCCGTTGCTGTCGGTTTCCAGGTTGATGATCAGCGTGCCGGGGTCGATCAGGCCGCCGCTGGTTTTGAGGTTGAGCTTTTCGTTGTTCAGGTCGGTATCGGAAGCCTGTACCAGGCCGGCCCCGGTGCTGGAACCGAAGTTCTCGGCCTTGAACAACGTGGAGACGAACTCGTCGTTGTTGATGGCGTTGATCACGTCGCTGGCCTTGGTCTGGCCCTCGTTGATCAGGATCGTCAGCCGCTTCTTGCTGCGGTCGAACAGCACTTGCTCCTCTCCGGCGGCGGTGACGATGTTGGTGTCGTTTTTATAGACGATGGTGATGCCGTCGAACTCGGCGCCTTTTTGCTTGGCGGTGAACTTCAAGGTCGCGTTGGCATTCTGGGCCTGGATCACCACCGAGGCGAACCCCTCCTGCGGCGGGTCGGAGGCGAGGTCCAGCCCCAGGCTTTGGCCCGGGTTGCTCACGAAGCGAATCTTGGGAGCACTGGTGGGAGCCAGGAACTGGAGCCGGTTGTTCTTGTCGGCATCGCCGGTGTAGGCTACGCGGTCAAACAGCGTAACCTTACCGTAGCCGTCGTTGCCCGCAGCCAGCGAAGCGGTGACGTAGGTTCCGGCCGTGGAATTGTTGATGGCAGCCACCACGTCGTTGGCCGTGGCCACCACCTTGCCGCCGGTCTGGCCGCCGGTGAGGATCTTGTCCTTGGCCAGTTCGGAGAGGGCCCCGGTGCCGGCGTTGTCGGCCAGTTCCACGTCGAACAGAGCGGCCACCCGCCGGGTCTGATCGTTGGGAGGGGTGCCCAAGGCGGTGATCACATCGGCTGCCGTGTTGCCGCCGGCCCCATCGATGTAAACAAAGATTGTCTTGCCGTCTGAGCCGCTTTTGCCCGTGTTGCCCGTGATGGGCAGCACGCTGTTGGCCCCGCTGGCGTCCAGAGTTGTACCTGGGACGAGGGCGCCACCGTCACCGGCGTCCGAGTTATCGTAGGCCGCCGTAAAGGTGCCCTCATCGTTAATGGCGCTGATCAACGTGCCGACGGTGGTCAAGCCGCCACTGTCGATCTCCAGGATCAGTTCCTTGTTGGCTGCGTCGTAGCGGACGTTGGCCTGGTCGGCCCCGAAGTTAGCAGCCGTGAAACGAATGGTCACGTCGTTGTACTGCGAGCCGGCCTGGTTGGCTGTCAGCAGCAAGTCGTCGCCGGTCTTGGGGAGCGTGAGGGCCGCCCGGGCCTTGACCGGTCCGCTCTGGTAGTCCAGGTACAGGTCGGCGGCGGCAAAATCGGCCGCTTGCAGCTTGTCGCCGTCCACGTAGTTGACGCTGATGTCGGTAAAGTCGTCGCTGGCGATCTTGGCCGTGAACCGCAGGGAGTTGTTGGGCGTGTCGGCCCCGCCGCTCAAGGCGGTGGCAGCCAGGTTGTTCAACGCCCCGGAACCGTCGCTGCCGTCGCTCAACGCGGCGGTGACCAGGTCGCGGGCATCCACGTCGTTGTTGATGGCGGCCACCAGGTCGGCGGCGGTCAGCTTGGCGTTGGCCCCGCCGTTGGCCGCGTCGGTATCCAGGGTGACGGTGATGTCGGTGTTGGCCCCGTTCTGCACCACCGACACTTCCACGCCCTGTCCCTGGTTGTCCTGCCGGTTGATGATCAGCCGGATGTTGTTGCCGGAGGTCCCTTCCTCCACGGCGGTGAGCTTGAACTTGGCGTTGGCATCGCCGGTGCCGGTGTCGGTTTCCAAGGTGGCGGCCACGGCGTCGTTGACCACGCCCTGGGCCTTGACGGCGGCGGTGGTCTGGAGCTTCACCTCGATCTGGTCCGCCTCGCCGCTGGCCCCCTCGGTGAAGGTGGCCGTGGTGCCGGTGGAATCACCCAGGGAGTACTTGATGCGGATGTTGCCCGCGTCGTACCCGGCCTGGTTGGCCGTGATGACGATGTCGTTGTTCAGACCGTAGCTGGAGATGGTCACCGAGCCCTGGGTGGCCTGCTTGCCCACCTCGGCTTCCACGCCGGTGGCGTCGGCCACCAGGTTCACGGCGGTGGCGATGTCCTCGATTTTGCTTCCCGAGGCGAAGTTGAACACCTCGGTGCCGTTGGCCCCACTGACTTCCAGCACCACGTCGCTGGCGATGGCCCCGCCCTTGAAGGTCAGCTTCCCCTTGGTGGCCTGCTGGACGATGTCGATGGAGACGTTGATCTGGCTTCGGGAACCGAAGTTGGCCTGGTCGATCTTCAGGTCGGCCACCTTGGCGGTGTCCACGCCGGAGGTGATGAAGTCCAGCGAGCCGTCCAGGAGCTTGCGCCCCTGGAAGGTGGTGATCTGGGCGATACGGTCGATGGCTTCCAGCGAGGAGTCGATCTGGAGCTGGTTGGCTGCGATCTGCTCCTGGCTCAAAGCGCCGGTGTTGGCCGCCTCGCTGACCAGGCCGCGGATGTCGTTCAGCAGGGCGTTGACCTGGCTCAGCGCGCTTTCGGCGGTGGCGATGAGCTGGTTGGCCCGCTCGTTGTTCGTGATGGCCCGCTGCACGCTCACGATGCTGGTCCGCAGCACTTCGCTTCCGATCAACCCGGCCGGGTCGTCCTTGCCGGTGTTGATCCGCAAGCCCGTGCTCAAGCGGGTCAGAGCCAGTTGCAACGACTGGTTGGAACGTCGCAAGGTCTTCTGGGCGTTGAGCGAAACGACGTTGGTATTGATGCGGGTCATAACCAGCTACCTCTCGTGCTTGAGTAGTTCCTTACCGAACGGGGTCGAGCAGTGGGATTCCCAATCAGTCGTCGGACAGGTCAGGCGGTCGTAGCGGGGACAACCGCGCAGGGTTTTTCAAACCTATAGGTCACGCCGCAAGCGGCAGGGCGCTTCCGGCGCCAAAAACCGGAAGTTTTCCGGGGTTGCTGGCACAAGCCATTTGGCACAATCGGAACAATTCCTATGGCCCTTTAGTGCTCGTAGCGGGTGTTGTCCGGCATCACCTATAGCGGTTTTTCCGGCTGTAGGGGTGGTAGGGGTTTCCCTTTTAGCGATCCGGGGGATGATCGTTTTGGGGGAGGTTTCGGGCCTGGTCGGTGCGGAGTTGGGCCGCGCGGCGGTTCTCCCGCTGGATGGCCTCATAGACTTCGCGTCGGTGGACGGGGATTTCGCTGGGGGCCTCGATCCCCAGCCGCACCTTGTCCCCGCGGATATCCACCACCGTGATGATGATGTTGTCGCCGATGATGATGCTCTCGTCACGTTGGCGCGATAAAACAAGCATGGGCGGCTCCTTCCCCGGGAAGGCAAACCCTCGTGGCTTGCCGGTGGAATCTCCTGGTGCCTTGGGACAGGATCGGCCCCCACACTCCGGGGACCGTCCTTTTGCTGTTTCGGACGCAAAGGGATACCGAAGTGCGTAGAGCCCAAGAGTTTCCGGTCCTTCCGGTCGTGCGCATTGGACGCGGCAGGCCGGATATGTGCACTCCCCCCGGCTACGCCGAGCGGCGGCGACGCGGCAACGCCAAAGGATAAGCCAGCGGAAGCGGCCCGCTCTGGATTACCTGCACTCCCCGTCCCGAACGCAACGAGAGCACCACCGGGGCTTTGAGATTCAACGCCAGCGTCTCGCCCCGCCGGGTGAGGATCACCAGCACTTGCACCGGGTCGGCCGGACGCCACTGTAGCGGGGCCAGTTCCTGGCGGCTGACGCGAAGCTGGAAGTGGGGTACGAACCGCCGCGGGCTGACCACGGCCAGGGCCACTTCCGGGCAGTCGATCGATTGCAGCCAGGCCAGCGCCGGGCAACAGCGGTCCCCCAGCAACAGCCACCGCCGGCAGCCGGGAAATCCGACCAGTCCGTGCGGGAAGTGGAGCACGTGCCGGGAATCGTACCGCAGGGAGCCGAAACGGGTGTGGACTCGGGGCATGGATGGCACCTTGGAGTTGCCGGCGGGAGAAGTTGCTCTGTGGGACAGAATCGGAAAATCCCGCAAACCCCTCCCAGCAAAAACTCCCCCTTACAAGAAATCCAGCAGGGTGAGCCGGGCGGTGCGCCCGGCGACCCGCAACGCTGCTTGCAATGCTGCCGTGCGGCTGTTGAGCTGGATGACCGCTTCGGTGATGTCCACTTCCACTTCCAGCGAAAGGCTGCTTTGCAGCTCGATCTGCTCGGTTTCCAGCCGCTGCTGTAGCAGGTCCAGTCCCTGCTGGCGGGCTCCCAGTTCGGCCCGGGCGAAGTTCATCCCCCGAAGCGCCTCGTCCAGAATCTCCACCCCCCGCTGAATCCCCCGCAGGTCGTCGGCCAGCAGGGCGTCGCGCAGCCGGATCAAGGCGGCAAACACTCCGCGGGTTTCCAGCGGGTTGGGATCGCTGCCGGTGAACACTTCGCTCTGGCCGCCGGAGAAGGGCACGGGGGCGGCCGTGGCGGCAATTGTGTCGGTGCCCAGGTTGCCCGGGTCGGCCGACAGGTCCAGTTCGGCCTGGAACAATTGCGAGACGGTGGGATCGCCGTTGATCAGGTTTACCAGGTCGTTGGCCGTAAACCCGGCCGTCAGGTCCGCTTCCACCCGCAGCGTGGTGCCGTCGAAAGTGACCACCGGACTGCTGCCGGCCCCCCCGTCGGCCACCTCCAGCAAATAATCGTTGGCACCTTCTCCCAGCGTGCGACTGGTGATCCGCACCGCGTCGTGCCCACCGGCCCCGTCCAGCAGCACAG
>JALSGI010000823.1 GCA_026982835.1 Planctomycetota bacterium
GTCGGAAAAGCCCAAGCACCCCGCTCAGCTCCCGCAGCACCACCGTGGCCCGACGCAGCTGTTCCACGGGCTGGGGGTCGGGCTGGGATTCCAGTTGGTGCTGTTGCACGAAGCGGTTCAGCTCGTGCAGCAGCTCGAACAGCACGCCGATGGCTCCGGCGGTGTTGAAGTCGTCGTCCATGTGTTCCAGGAACCGCTGGCGGAGCCGGGCCACGTGCTGCAAAAGTTCCGAGGAGCCGGGCTCCAGCCGCCCTTGCTCCCGGGTGGGTGGGGCTTGCAGCTGGTAAAAGCTCTCGCCGGTGATTTGCTGGTAGCGCTGGAAGTAGCGATAGAACCGCTGCAAGCGCTCCTCTTGCCGCCGTAGCTCCTGGTGGCTGAACAGGATGGGGCTGCGGTAATGGGTGGAGATGACCAACAGTCGCACCGCCTCGGGGCGGAACTGCTCCAGCAGCTCGCGGAACGGGCGAGCCCCCTTGGATTTGCTCAGCTTGGCCGCAGCCTGATCTTCGGCCAACGCCTCGCCCAGGGGCCGGGTCTGCCGCCCACCCACCTTGCCCGTCTCGTCGGCGGCCCGCATCAGCCCGTTGTGCAGCCAGTAGCGGGCCAGCGGCTCGCCGGCGTAGCCTTCGGTCTGGGCGATTTCGTTTTCGTGGTGGGGGAACACCAGGTCCAGCCCGCCGCCGTGAATGTCGAACGGCTGGCCCAGCAGGTGCTGGCTCATCACGGAGCACTCGATGTGCCAGCCGGGGCGTCCGGGCCCCCAGGGGCTCTCCCAACTCGGCTCGCCCGGCTTGGCCGCTTTCCACAGGGCGAAGTCGTGCGGGGAGCGTTTTCGGGCAGCCGCCTCGCCCCCCTCGCCCTGAAGCTGGTCCAGCGAGCGGTTGCTCAACTTGCCGTAGCCGGGCAGCCGCGTCACATCGAAGAACACATCGCCCCCCGAAGGGTAAGCATAGCCGCGCTGGATGAGCTTCTGGATGTACTGGATCATGGCCGGGATGTACTCGGTGGCCCGTGGAAAATGGTCCACCGTGTCCACGCCCAGGGCCTCCAGGTTGTGGAAGTAGTCATCGGTCATCCGCCGAGCCAGCTCGGGCATGGGAACGCCCTGCCGCTGGCTTTCGGCGATGAGCTTGTCGTCCACGTCGGTGATGTTGATCACCAGCGTCACCTGGTAGCCGCAATAGCTCAGGTAGCGCTTGATGACATCGAAAATGACCGGCCCGACCATGTGCCCGATGTGGCTGGGCTTATAGACCGTGGGCCCGCACAGGTAAATGCCCACCCGCGGCGGATGGATCGGCTCGAAAGGCTCTTTGCGCCGGGTGAGGGTGTTATAGACCTGCAAGCGATGCTGGGGTTGTTGGGGCGAGGCGGAGTCTTTTTGGGCTTGGGCTTCTAGCATGACTGGAGCAACACGATCACTTGAGCTTCGATGGTGGTTTCGGTTCCTACGGGGCCGGTGCCTTCGCCGGTTTTGGCTTTCACGCTCACCTGCTCCGCAGGCACGCGCAGCACGGCGGCCAGTCGCCGGGCGATGGTGCGGGTCCACGGCGCCAGTTTAGGCCGTTGGGCGAAGATGATGCAATCCACGTTTGCCACGCGGTAGCCCAGCCGGGGCAGATGGGCCACCACTTGTTCAAGCAGCTCCAGCGACGAAGCACCGCGGTAGCGGGGATCGGTATCCGGGAACCACTGGCCGATATCGCCCAGGGCCAGCGCTCCCAGCAACGCGTCGATCAGGGCGTGAAGGAGCACGTCGGCGTCGCTGTGGCCTTCCAGGTGGCGGTCATGGGGAATATCCACCCCACCCAGGCGCAAGGGACCCCCCGGGGCCAGACGATGGGTGTCGTGACCCAGGCCCACGCGAAACGGCAATCGGGAGGTGGCTTCGGGCATTTTCCCACAAGGGGGCAGGAGGGGGCTGACTTGTCCGGATTGGGAACCCCTGGCGCCTTCGCTGCTGGCAACGGCATCGGCGGTGGCTGTGCTCATTATAGAAAAGCGACAAAAACAGGCCACGGCCCGGCAACTGGCGTTGACCCCCCGGGGGCAGACCCTATAATCCCCGCCCGATTCGCCCCGCAGCCACTGGTGGGGAATATAACGGTTTTTTCGATTTTACGAGGATTTTTGTTTGTTCCCCCGACTCGCCTGGCCGAAACAACCCAAGAGAGTCCACCAGTTCCTCGTTGCCGCGCTGGATGGGTTTCCGGCATCCGGTCCGAGGTGTTCTCTTGGCGGCCGCGGCAACCTGGTTGGAGGAAGTTGTCCTTACGAGTACTTTTGACACAGGGCGCAGTAGCCATGCGTAGTTCACTTTTGCGACTGGCGATGGTGCTGGGGGTCGGCCTGGGGCTGGTCGGCTGTCAGAGTTCCGGCTCCGGCGGCCTTTCCTTCTGGCCGTGGAAGAAAAAAGAAGCCGAAACCCTGGTCGAAGACACCACCACGCCCAAACTCCCCTCCAAGCTGGCCCAACCCCAAGTGCTCAACCAGCAGGGCTATGGCCAGTATGCGGCTACCGGAGGCCAGGCAACCGTCACGCCTCCGGCCACCAGCATGGGTACTCAAACCCAACCGCCCATCTATACCGCCGCCGCTCCGCAGTACGGCCAAAGCACCCCGGGAGCCGGAGCAACTGCCTCCCCGGGAGCCACCCCCGTGGGCTACTCGCCCACACCGCCGCCCAGCGGCTACTCCGCCACACCCAACTACGCCAGCACTGGCTATCCGTCGATGATCCAGGGCGGGAGTAGCTCTGCAGGATCGACCTATAATGGACAAGCCACCACGGGGTTCAATCCAACCAGCCCCGTTGCTTCCGCTCCCGGATACACCACCACGCCCACCAGTCCCGGCTACGGCGCACCGGCCGCCCCCACGACTCCTTCCCCCAGCCCCGGGCTGGGAAGCAGTTCCCCCGGCTCGACGCTCCCCGGGACCACGCCCTCCTTTGGCAACACCCCGTATCCGCCCAACCTCGGTTCCCAGGTGCCCGCCGCCACCCCCAGTAGCACCCTCCCGGGCCAGACCGGCTACCAGCCAGGGCAAACCGGTTACCAGCCGGGCCAAACCGGCTACAATCCTCCGGCTACCGTTTCCCCTGGCTCGCTGCCGGGGATGACTCCCAGTGCCTCGGCCCCGGGAACCTCCAGCACGTCCCCCGCCCGGAGCAACACCCCCTACCGCCCTGGCTCCACCAGTGATTACATCCCGGGAACCCTCCCCGGTGCCCCCTCCTCCCCGACGACTAACCCGGGAGCTGCAACCAGCCCCGCCGGGGCCATTCCCAGTGGCGTGCCGGCCACGCCCGGCTACGTGCCCCCCACTTCGAGCACTTTGCCGGGGCAGTCGATCAACGGCACCTCGGGCAGCTCGACCCCTTCGGCCACGGGGGATGGCCACTCGGGCCACCACCACTAGTGCCGAACCGCCGCATGCCACTCCACCCGCGACTGCCCCAGAAGGCACTCGCGGGTTTTTTTATTGGCCCCCCGTCCGGGGAGTTTCCCTTCATGCAGGTCCCCTAGCAGCTTTCCTGGGCGGGTTCTTTCGAGGCTCACCTTGGGACCGGAAACCGGCCTCCAAGTGCCAAATGCCAGAAGTTGCTGTTTTACAGAAGGTTACGCTCAGTGCTTCGCCCCAAAAAGTGGTCCTTGTCAAACTTGTCCCGGCACAGGCCGTAGCTATAATGAAGTGTGGCTCGTGCAACGTGCCCCGCCCTGCGGAAAACATGGGGGCGAAATGGTATCGACCGGGCAACGGAAGCACGGTGCTGCGTGCCGTGGTTGGTCAGCCACCACGTAAAAAGCTGACCGGCAGAACAACTGCCAACCACAGTTTCGCTCTGGCTGCCTAAACCACAGCAGCCCCGGTTGAGAGCCTTGGTCGGGGAGGCTCGACTACCGGCCGCCATTCCCGACTCGCCCGAAGTCACCGCCGACTACGCTTCGGGTTAAACCCTGGGGTCGGCTCGCCGACCGGGGATCCTGTCTGTCGGAGCCCCGGCGGTTAAACCCAAAGGACAGACTACGCACGTAGAGGCACGTGTGGACGTGTCGCGGGACGCGGGTTCGATTCCCGCCGCCTCCATCTTCTTTTCTGGCAACAAGTTGCGTCTAACAGCCCGTTGAAAAAGTCCATTTGAAATGAAAACGCGTTATAAGATTCCCTGCACATCCTGAAAAAAGCGGCTCGGCCGTGACCTCGCCCTCCCAAACTTGTGTTTTTTAACGGGCTGTTAGCCGGTGATAGATCGGGCGAATCTTCAAGTCCACCGTCTTCAGGCAGCGGAAGGCCAGCTTGCCGTGGGCGACTGTGGCCAAACCGCGTCTGCGGACAACACCGGCCCGTGTAGTAGCTGGAGGTCACGTCATACAGCACCAGCGTGCCTTCATCCAGGTGCCTCCGGGCCAGGCGGCGTTCGATTTTGTCCTGGCGCTTGAGCAGCCAGTCCAGGGCGTCGTAGAAGTCGTCCTCATTGACCTCCTCCAGCTCCAGCAACTGGCCCAGCGTGCTGGTGCGGGTGGCCTGGTCCAGTGCGCGGGCCGTGGCCAGCTTCGAGCCGGGGCGAACGATCCGGGCCACGATCATGGCCACGACCAGCCGACGCTTGCGGGGAGTTGCGCGAGGCGATCATCCGCTCCAGGCCCAGTTTGCGAACCATGCCCAGCACGGCGGCCACGTGCCCATGCGGCAGGCTGCGACGGATTTGAAAGGCCTCGTCCACAGGCACCATCTGCCGCCCTTTGAGCGCCTGGCGGATGATTTCGATCTGTTCCAGGGAGAGCTTGCTCAAGTTGGCCAGGGTGCGGTTTTTGACTTTTCCGCCTTCACGGTAGCTTTCGCGAAGCAGGTAGGCTGGCCGGGAGTTTCGGTTGGGTATTTTGGCGATGCACATGCCGACATTGTTCCATCCAACAACTGCCTGTCAAGGGGAAATCTACGTCAAATACATGACTACATTTTGCAGTTTCTTTTGCAGGAACTTTTGTGTTTGTGGGCAGTTACGTCGAATCGGCCGGGGGAAGTTGGGGCTAGAATTACCCCTGCTCCCGGACAACCTTACCCCGGCCGTGGCGGCAGCAGGCCCAGGGCACCCAGCAGTACCACCATCAGCATCAGCAAGGTGGCCAGCGTGTTGGTGGCCGCGTGCAGCACGGCCGATGCGTGCCAACTGCGCCGATGGGCCACGTAGCCCCAGACGGCGCCAAGTCCCACGATGAACAACAGCCGCCCCAAGCTGGCATCCACCACGGCATGCTTGAGCGAAAACAACACGGCCGTCAGCTGAATCGCCGGCCAGGGCCCCAGGACCAAAGCTAGCCGCCGCTGGATCATCCCGCGCCAGAGAAACTCCTCGCTCAAGGGGACCAGCACTCCGTTGACCACCAGCAGGGCCAGAGGCACCAGCAGGTTGCCCCAACCGCGAAGAAGCGTCAACACGGGGCCACGGCCGGCTGCTTCCCACTTGAGCAGCCCGGCCAGCCCTTGGGTTTGAAACCACTGATCCAGCAGCCGATCCACCGGCACCAGCAGCGCCGCGGCGGCCCCGGAGAAGGCAAAGCCCAACCAGAACAAGGAAGTGCGCGGGAAGCGGGTCACCTGGTTCCCCAGCCGACGAAGCTGCACCTTGCCCTGCACGCCCAGCAGCCATCCCACCGCGGCCACCAGCAGCAGATAGATCAGGGCCAGCGAGAGCATGTCGTTGACCCGGGGATGGGCGATCCGGGGTACCAGGTGGGCCAGTCCCCGGCGGGCGAAGTACTCCGCTGCCGTGATGATCGCAGCCAGAGCCAGGCAGCCCAGCACCACGCCGATCCCGGTGCGAGCTAGACGCATGGTTCTCTCCTGGAGTAAAAGAGTGCTTTTCGCCCCAATGGGTTGCGGAGTTCCCCGGACCGGCGGCGAAGAACCAGGGTGTGTTGGGCTGCCGTGGCGCGGGGCCGACCCGTGCCACATTCCGGCAGCGGGTTGGTCCTTACACTCCCTCCTCTTGCTGCAGGCGTTGCTGGAACGCCTGGTTTTTCTGCTGCACCCCTTGGGCGATTTTCTGCTTGAACTGCTGGAGCTTTTCGGCCAGGGCCGGATCGCTCAAGGCCAGAATCTGCACGGCAAACAGTCCGGCGTTGCGCGGGCCGCCCATCCCCACGGCCACGCTCACCACGGGCACGTCGCGGGGCATCTGCACGGTGGAGAGCAGCGAATCCAGCCCCCCCAAATCCGGCGTGGGCACCGGGATGCCGATCACCGGCAACGTGGTGTGGGCGGCCACCACCCCGGCCAGATGAGCCGCCCCGCCGGCGGCGGCAATCAGGACTTTCAGCCCCCGGCCTTGGGCCTGGCTGGCGTAGCGGGCCACCTGGTCCGGCGTGCGATGGGCGCTCATCACGTTCACCTCGTAGGGGACGCTGAACTCGGCCAGGGCCTGCACGGTTTTTTTCACCTGGGGCCAGTCGCTGTCGCTGCCCATCAACACACCCACAAGCGGCTGCTGGCTCATCGACGGATTCCTTGCTGTTGCGGCGGCAGGAAAATCGACTCCTTGCCGGAACACATCCGGCAACTCCAACTCTCGCGGCGCGCAGGCCCCCCGGCTTGGGTGCTATGTTTGACCTGCCCACGGGCCGGTTGTCAAGGGCTCAATCGGGTAACTGGAACAGTTTCCGCAGGGCGTCCAGCAGCCCGTGCGGCACGCCTTCCTGGGCGTGGTCCCGCAGCGACTCCAGCGGCGGGTGCAGCAGCTTGTTCAGCAAGCGATGGAAGGCGTATTCGATCTCCTGGCGGCTGCGGGGGTCCAGGTGGGAGAGCTTGTTGAACAGCCGCCGCAGCTCCTCGTCCTTGATCTGCTGCCAGTTCTGCCGCAGGCGGCGGATGATGGGCCCGGTGGCCCGCCGGTTCAGCTCCGCCATGAAGGCGGCCGTTTCCTCCTTGAGAATCTCAATGGCCGCGGGCAGTTCCTGCTGCCGCTCGCGCAGGTTCTGGCGGCACACCTCCTGCAAGTCGTCCACCGAGAACAGATACACGCCCAGGCAGTCGCCGATGGCCGGATCGAAGTCGCGCGGGATGGCCAGATCGAGCACCAGCAGCGGCCGCTGGTAGCGTCGGGCCTCGATGCGGCGAAAGTCCTCCAGACGCACAATCGGCTCGGGGGCCCCGGTGGTGGAGATGACCATGTCGGCCTGGGCCAGGGCTTCCAGGAGTTCTTCCCAAGGCCGGGCCTGGCCTTGCCATCGCCGGGCCAGTTGCTCGGCACGCTCCCGGGAGCGGTTGACCACGGTGATGTGTCGGGCTCCCTCGTCGGTGGCGTAGCGGAGGGTTTCCTCGGCCATCTCCCCGGCGCCGATGACCAGCAGCTGCTTGTCGTCGAACCGCTCGAAGATCTGCTTGGCGAACTCGGCCACGGCCACGCTGGGTACGCTGAGTCGCTTGCGGTGGATGGTGGTTTCGTTGCTCACTCGCCGGGCGGCCTTCAGCGCGGCCTGGAACACCGCGTGAGTGATCGGGCCGGCCGTCTCGCAGCGGCAGGCCAGGTCGTAGGCCTGCTTGACCTGGGCGCGGATCTGCGGCTCGCCCACCACCATGCTGTCCAGCCCGGCGGCCACCATGAACAGGTGCATCACCGCCTCCTGGCCGCTGCGGCGGAACAGTTGCTCCAGCACCCCCTCGGCGTCCAGGCGGTGGAAGCGGGCCAGGAACTCGCCCATCTGCCGGTGGCTGAGCAGCTCCTCGGGGGTTTCGGCCGCGGTGTAGAACTCCACGCGGTTGCAGGTGGAAAGGACCACCGCTTCCACCTGGGGGAACTCTTCGCGGAAGCGGGCCAGGGCCGCCTGGGCCGTCTGCGGCGAGAAGGCCAGCCGTTCCCGCAACTCCACCGGCGTGTTGTGATGGCTGCAGCCTACCAGATGGATCATCGCAAGGAGCCCTCCGGCAAGCTCTCCCCTGGCATGGCCATGCCTACCCGGGACGGGGAACCGGGCCGCTCTCCCGCTCCCTGGCCGCCGATGTGACCCGGCGTGCTGAACACCGCCACCAGGGCCACCAGCAGAAACAAGAAGCTGGCCAGGGTGAGGTAGGCGACTTTGCGACCCTGGCGGGCTGGGCGATACAGCAGGATGAACACCGCCACGGCCGCCAGCCAGACCATCAGCAGCGTGGTGGTCCACACCACCCGGTCGGCCCAGTTGATGTAGCCGTGACGCAATTGCGAAAGCACCAGCCCGGTGACAAAGCCCAGGCTCAGGCACACCAGGGCCAGCAGCAGGCAGCGTTGGGTCATGCGTTGGAGCCACTCCAGGCTGGGCAGCCGCAGCAGCCGCGGGGGCCGGTGCTTGCGGCGCATCCAGAAGGCCAAAACCAGGTACATCACCCCGGTGGCCAGCCCCAAAAACACCACCACCGTGCCCAGTAGCAGCGACAGCCCGTGCATCGTGGCCAGGATGCGGGCTTCCTGGCTCTGGGCGAACGGCTCCTGGCTGGCCACGGTGGCCGCAGCCAGCATCAACAACAGCACCAGCGGCAGGGTGAAGATGCCGATGGGGTTTTGGGGATGGTAGAGCGTCAGGTACAGATAGACCCCGGCCAGGGCCCAGGCCACCGACAAGCACCAATCGAAGTTGCTGGAGAACGGATCGCGTCCCAGGCCCACCCAGCGGTAGCCGATCAGCAGCGTATGGGTCGCAAGCCCCCCCATCACCAGGCCCACCAACGCCGCCCCGCGGAGCTGACTGCGGAAGTAGATGCGGGTCACCTCCAGCAGCAGCGCGGCCAGGTAAGCGATCGTGACGATCCAGACCAGCGAGGAAGGCATGGGCTACCAGGCTCCGTTGTTTCGTGCCGAAAGCCCGTACTGTCGCAGCTTCTTGTGCAACGTGTTGCGGTTGATGCCCAGCCGCGAGGCGGTCTTCACCTGCACCCCGCCGCACTGGCGGAGCACCTGGGCAATCAGTTCCCGTTCCACGCGATGGACCACCTCGTAGAGCTGGTCTTGTTCCTCGGTGGCTTGTTCCACCGCACGGCGGACCAGTTGCTGGATGAGCTGA
>JALSGI010000824.1 GCA_026982835.1 Planctomycetota bacterium
GGTGGCCACCGCGCAGGGCATCGTGAGCACCGCCCCCAGGCTGGCATGGATCGCATGGGGATTGAACAGGTCGGTGCGCGGGTCGGCCAGCACCACCGCACTTGCCCCGGCCGCATCGGCCGAGCGGAACACGGCCCCCACGTTGCCCGGCTTCTCCACTCCCTGAAGCACCACCACCAGGGGCCGCTCCTCAAGCGGCATGGACTCCAGCGTTCGCTTGGGCGTGTGGACCACGGCCACCAGCCCTTCGTTTCGCTGGCCGATGAGCATCTGCCGGAACACGCCCCGGCGCACCTCCGCCAGCGGCACGCCGCGGCGGTCCAGCTCCAGCAGCAGTTCCCGGGCAGCCGGACAGAGCGGATGCCCCTGGCAAACGAACACTTCCTGGATGCGGAATCGGTTTTCCAGGGCCAGCCGCAGCGGGCGCACCCCTTCGATCAAAAACAGCCCCAACTTGCGCCGGTGGCGGCTCTCGTGCAGCTTGCGCACGCGCTTGAAGCGCGGGTTCTGAAAACTGGTAATCTCGCTCATCGCAGGCGGTGGTTTATTCCAGGAAAGGGGAGCCGGGGCCTGGATTCGTTCTTTCCGGCACCTGTCCGCCCCTTGCCAGCATCCTCTGTGGAAAGCGGCCTGGCAATGGGGGCTGCCTTCCCGCTCATGCGGGGAACCGCCGCTGAGTACGTGTTAAGCCAGCTAGCACATCACTTGGTTTGGCGCTTCCAGGCTAGGAGAGAATAAGCGTTTTTTTCTTGCAAATGGCGAGCCGCCAGCTTCAGCTGGCGGAGAAAAACAACGCAATGCTCTTATTCGGCTCTCCCCGGGCTAAAGCCCGGTACGTGTTTAGCGTGCAATCACAAGGTGTGATGTGTCCAAACCATAAAGCAAGCCGAAGGCTTGCCAGCCCGGTAGCCGGTGGTCGTAGTGCAGCGGAGACCACCGGAACCAGGCACCATGACCACACCCCGCACCCCGCCAGGGGTGCCAGAAACAGCCAGCGGTCCTCCCTCTGGCATCCCTTCGGGATGCGAAAGGACAAGGAAAAACGCTGTCTCCCGGGGGTCTGACGACCCCCGGCTACAAAGCTGCGACGCCTGCGGCGTCGAACTTCCGGCTGCTAGCTGGCTAAACACATACAAAGCCCGGGGCTCGCCAACCGCGTGCGTGAGCACGCGGTTGCTACCGTTTGTGGCCGATGCTACGCTGGCCAACCGCCGGCTGACGCCGGCGGCTCGCCGTTGCCAGAATCAAAGCAAGTCCACCAGGTA
>JALSGI010000825.1 GCA_026982835.1 Planctomycetota bacterium
TCCCCCAGGGATTCTCCCCCCACTGGGACCCCGAGGCCGAAGAGGACCCGCCCCCTTCGCAGTGGTCGCTGCCGATGGGCTCGTCCTTGCCGCTGGTGGCGCCCGGGCCGGAAGGCTCCGGCCCTTAGATCCGTGGCAGGTACTCCTATCATGCGTGCCCTGGTAACCGGTGCCACGGGGTTCATTGGGCAGCATCTGGTGCGGCATCTGGCCGCCCGGGGGCACGAGGTGGTGTGCCTGTACCGCACCCCCCGCCGGGCCGAACCCTTGCAAGAGCTGAATGTCCGCTTGGTGCAAGGCACCCTGGAAGAGCCCCGCGGCTGGGCCCATCTGCTGGGGGAGGTGGACGTGGTGTTCCACCTGGCCGGGGTGCTGAAAGCGTTTTCCCGCCGCCGCTTCCGGCAGGTGAATGTGGAGGGGACCCGAGAGCTTCTCCAAGCGGCGGCCCAGCAGCAGCAAGTGCCTCGGGTGGTGCTGGTCTCCTCGCTGGCCGCGGCCGGTCCCAGCCGGGGAGGAACCCCTCGCAGCGAGTCCCAACCGCCTCGGCCGGTGTCGGTCTATGGCCGCAGCAAGCGGGCCGCCGAACAGGAAGCCAGCCGCTGGGCAGATCAGGTGCCGGTGACGGTGATTCGTCCGCCAATTGTGTTCGGCCCGGGGGATCGGGACGTGCTGGAGATGTTCCGCCCGGTGGCCCGCTTCGGCCTCCACCTGGTGCCCACCTGGCGCGTGCCCCGCCTGTCGCTGGTCCACGTGGATGACCTGGTGCCGGCCCTGGTGGCCGCCGCCCGGCTAGGACAGTGCATCTCCACCTGCCCGGAACAGGACCAGTTTGCCGGGTTCTACTTCGTGGCTGCCGAGGAGCATCCGCGGTACGACCAGTTGGGCCGGATGATCGCCCAGGCGCTGGGACGCCGGAGGGTGCTGGTGCTGCGTGTGCCGGGAGCGGTGACCTGGCTTGCCGCCCTGGGGGCCGAGAGCGTGGCCCGGCTCCGCCGACGACCGCAAATCTTCAACCTGGACAAGGCCCGCGAGGCCCGCGCCGGCTCCTGGACCTGCGACCCCAGCCGCGCCATGGAGCAATTAGGGTGGCGTCCGGGCGCCCCGCTACAACAGCGGCTCGAACAAACCATCCAGTGGTACCGCGAGCACGGCTGGCTTTAGCTGCCCGTTGAAAAACACAAGTTTGGGAGTGACTGTCTTTCCTGTCAAGGGAAAATCATGCGTTTTGGGGTTCCAAGCGGCTACGCCACGGTTGGCCGTCGCG
>JALSGI010000826.1 GCA_026982835.1 Planctomycetota bacterium
GGTTCACCTCCACCAGTCCGGGGCCGGTGGTTTGCGTCTTTTGGACCTCCCCCTGGGAGTCCAGCCACATGAGCTGCTGCAGGCGCTGCGGGCCAACTTGCATAGTGGCTTTGATTCGATGCAGTGTGTGGGAGCGGCCCTCCAGGGTGAGCTTCTCTTTGCCCTCGTACCGCAACTCCACCGGCACCACTTGCAGGAACACCGGGTGAAGCTGCCGGAAACGGACCACTTTCCCCGAGGTCAGCTCCTCCGGGTCCAGTTGGAACAAGGCGAAAAATCCCCGCACGTCCTCCCCGGCCGCCAATCGGCGCACCGAAGTCTTTTCTCCCCGACGAAGCTGCACCAGGAACTCTTCTCCCTGGCGTTGGGCCTGGACCTGCTGCGGCTGCCCGCCCAGGGCCACCTGCGTGCCAAAAGCCATCACCTGCCCCGACGGCTCTTCCAGGCTCCAGTAGCTCAGCGTGGTTTCGGTCTGCTGGCCGAAGCGCTGGAGGCGGAGGCGGTGTTCGGCTTCCCAGCGCATCAGGGTGCGTTCAGCTTGCTTCTCTGTGCTGCGGCGAACGTGCACGTAGCCCACCGGATGCCCCTGAACTTGGGTGACGAACCACCAGTGCTGCTCCTTGCCTGGCGGGCTTTGTGTAGGCCGGGGCTCCGGCAGCAGTTCGGGTCTGGGGGACGGGAGAGCCTCTGCGGGGCGGGACTTTCCTTCGTCCAGCCTAGTGGCCGGTGCTGGCGCCGAGTCCCCGGGAGCCGGGGCCGTCGCCTGCTGGCAACCGGCACCATGCAGCAGCAGAACAAGCCCCAGCGACAGCAACGCGAAAGCAAAGTGCCGCTTCGATCCGGCAGATGGAAACGGGTGCATGGACTCAGGCCTTCCCAAGCGAGGTTGTTTCCACCACAGACGGTGGCTCTCATCATGGGCCAGCCACGCACCGGGCCGCAAGAGCACTTGGCCTGCCAGAAACTTCCGCTAGGATCAGGAACCAGGGAACAGGTTTTTTAGCCGCCAGTTCTTTGCCGACGATGCCGCGTTTTGCCCAACCATCCCACACCCTGCCGATTTTGCTCATTGCCGCCGGGCTTTTGCTCTGGGGAGTGATCCATGCCGCCGGAGCTTATCGGTACAACTACCATCCGGGCCGGGCGCTGATCGTGTTCGGGGCGGTGTTGGGGTTTTTGGTGTTCTGGTTTTTGTTGCTCCTGTGGCGGGCCAGACACCCGCGACGGGGCTTTCCCAAGAGGGAGTCCCGCACAGAAGAGTCG
>JALSGI010000827.1 GCA_026982835.1 Planctomycetota bacterium
CGGTGGTGATCTACCGAGGGGCGTGGTACTTGGTGGCCTACTCGGAGCACCACGGGGAGAAACGCCATTTCAAGCTGGACCGCGTGGCCTGGGCGCAGCGGACGGACGAAAAGTTCCACCGCGACCCCAACTTCGACGTCCGCGCCCACCTGGCCGACTCCTTCGGCGTGATCCAGCCCCGGGGAAAGCCCCAAAAAGTGGTGGTCCGCTTCTCCCCCTGGGCGGCCCGCTACGTGCAGGAAACCCGCTGGCACCACACGCAAAAGGAGCGGCGTTTGAAGGACGGCTCGCTGGAGGTGACCTTTCGCCTGGCCGCCACCGAGGAGTTGAAACGGTGGGTGCTGGGGTTCGGACAGCACGCCCAGGTGCTTCAGCCCCGGCAACTGCGCCAGGAGGTCCAGGCCGAGCTGGAAGCTGCGCTGGCCCAGTACCGCTGAAGGATTTGGCAGCTTTGAGGGCGGGTGCTTCCGCACCGGGCAAGAAAAAACGCGAATTCTTGCAATCGGCGAGCCCCGAGCTTCCGCTTGGGGAGGCTTGGGGGCTTGGCCCATCTTGACAGGATCGCCCCTGCGTTCCACCTTGCAGCAAAAGCTCGAAGCTCGTCGGTCCCTTGTGTTCGGCTTGTTGTTGCCCGCTTCCTCGGGGAGCCAGGAGCCCGCCATGCGTGTCCTTTCCGGCATCCAGCCCAGTGGTCGCTTCCACTGGGGGAACTACTTCGGTGCCATTCGCCAGTACATCGAGCTGCAAGAGGGAAACGAAGTCTATTACTTCATCGCCAACTTGCACGCCCTGACCAGCACCCGCGACAAGGAACTCCTGGAGCAGTATACGCTGGATGCGGCCCTGGACCTGCTGGCCCTGGGGGTGGATCCGGATCGGGCCGTGCTGTTCGTACAGTCCGACGTGCCCCAGGTGTGCCAGCTGTTCTGGCTGTTGCTGGCCATCACGCCGATGGGCCTGCTAGAGCGGTGCGTCTCGTACAAGGAAAAGCGTGCCCAGGGCATTCCGGCCGATACAGGGCTGTTTGCCTACCCGGTGCTCCAGGCCGCCGACATCCTGGCCTACGACGCCGAGTTGGTCCCGGTAGGCGAAGACCAGAAGCAGCACATTGAGGTCACGCGGGACATCGCCGGGCGGTTCAACCACCTGTTCGGCGAGACGTTCGTGCTGCCCCGGGCCAAGATTCTGCAAGAGGCGGCCAGGGTGCCGGGGCTAGACGGCCAGAAGATGTCCAAAAGCTACGGCAACACCATCGAGGTGTTCGACGAGCCAAGCGTCATCCGCAAGAAGTGCATGCGGATCGTTACCGACAGCCGACCGATCGAAGAGCCCAAGGAACCCGAAGGGGACCACCTGTTCCAGCTCTACAGCCTGTTTGCCACGGCCGAAGAACGAGAGGAGATGGCCGCGACATACCGCCGCGGGGGGTTCAAGTACTCGGACGTGAAGAAGGCTCTGGCCGAGAAGGCAGCCGCGTTTTTCGAGTCGGCCCGCCAGCGGCGGCAAGAGCTGGAGGCGGACCTGCCCCGGGTGCGGCAGATCCTGGCCGACGGGGCGGCCACCGCCCGACGCAAGGCCGAGGAGGTGCTCCGCCGGGCGCAAGAGGCTGCTGGAGTGTATCGCAGCAAGGGGCTGTAGCTTGCCAGGGGGTGCTCATCGTTTGTGCGGGGTGCTCCACGAGGAGGGCTGCCTTGCTTGAACGGTATGCGTCCCCCTTTATAATGCGAGTCGCCGTTGGCCGTGGCTCGTTTCTCCTGCTAGGGGAAGCTTCATGATCGCCGAGACAGGGCAGCTCCGCGAGGTAGCGTGGCGGGAAGTGTTTCCCTGGCTGCGCATCTTCACCGCCCTGCGGCTTTCTCTGCAACCATCCAAGCTGCTGCTGGCCACGGTGGGAGTGGTGCTCACTAGCGGCGGTTGGTACTTTTTTGCCCGACTGTTCGCCGGAAGCGACGACCCGGCGGTCAGGGACCTGGTGGCCAAAACCACCTTCTGGCCCTGGGAGGATCCCCTGCTGGGGTTCTGGTCCCTGAAGGCGGAAGTGTGGCGGACCTTTGCAACAGCCTGGCCGGAGGTGTACCTGCGATTGACGGCCCCGTTTGCCGTGTGGTTTCGGGCCGACGCCTCTCCGGCGGCCCTGGCCCTGGGTGCCTTGCAGGGGCTGTGGGCGCTTCTGGTCTGGAGTGTCTTCGGAGCGGCCATCTGCCGCCTGGCCGCGGTGCAATTGGCCCAGGGGCGCCGCTACCAGTTAGGCCAGGCCATGCGGCATGCCATGAGCAAGTGGCCCTCCTACCTAGCCGCTCCACTGTTCCCGCTACTGTTCCTGTTCGTGTTGGGGATTCCGGCCCTGCTGCTGGGCCTGCTGAGCTGGTTTGACATTGGCTATTTGTTGGCCGGGGTGCTCTGGCCGGTGGCGCTTGTGCTGGGCTTGCTTTCGGCTTTGCTGGTCGTGGGCGTGGCGTTGGGCTGGCCGCTGATGTGGGGGGCGATCAGCACCGAGTGTTCCGACACCTTCGACGCCTTGAGCCGAAGCTACAGCTACGTAAGCCAACGCCCGCTGCACCTGTTGTTCTACTCGGCTGTGGCCACGGTGGCTTTTGCCCTGGGGTACTTGTTCGTTTCCCTGGTGGGGTACCTCACGCTCCACACGGCCGCCTGGCAGGCAAGCTGGAGCGCCCCCTACCCGCGGCAGCAAGCCATCCACCAGGTGCAGCAGCGGGGGCTGCACCAGTTGATAGTCCCCTCCCGTCCGGCGGCTGCGGATCAGGCCCAGCAGCAGCCCGAGCACACCTGGGGCGATTACGTGGTTGCGTTTTGGGCCACGGTGGTGCGGACCGTGGTGTTCAGTTTTCCGTATGCGTTCTTCTGGACCGTGGCGGTGGCCATCTACCAGGTGCTCCGCTGGGACGCGGAGGCCACGCACCTGGACGAAGTCCACCTGGACGAGGAGGAAGAGGAACAGGCCCCGGTGCCGGTGCCTGCCGCTCCATCGGCTTCTTCCTCTGGTGAGGCACCCGGCCAGGAGCAACAAGGCTTGCAGGAAAGCTCCCCTGGCGGCCCACAGGCCGGGGAGGCATCTTCGGGCGCTTCTGCCCAGGAAAGCTCGGCGCAGCCCCCGCTGGACTCCCCCACAGAAGAAGACAAGCCCGCGGAGTAACCGGCTCCCTAGCAACCCATGACCACACGATCCCCGGTTCTGGATCATCCCCTGCGATTTGCCCCCGTGCTGAAGGACTACATCTGGGGTGGGCGGCGGCTTGCAGCCTGGGGCAAACCGCTGGGGCCGGGCCAGCATTGGGCCGAAAGTTGGGAAGTGGTCGATCATCCCCAGGGGCAAAGCCACGTGTTGGCCGGACCTTTCCAGGGCCGTACGCTGCATGAGCTGGTGGTGGAACGGGGCGAGGAACTGCTTGGCCGCGACGCTCCCCGGCCGCGGTTCCCCCTGTTGCTGAAGCTGCTGGACGCCCACGACCGGCTCTCCGTGCAGGTGCACCCCAACGACCAGCAGGCCGCAAGGCTCGACCCGCCCGATGAGGGAAAAACCGAAGCCTGGATTGTGCTGGAGGCGGCTCCCGGGTCGGGCGTGTGGGCCGGATTGCTCCCCGGGGTGGATCGCCCCCGGCTGGAGGAGCACCTTCGCCAGGGAACCGTGGAGCAGTGCTTGCACTTTCAGGAGGTTCGGCCTGGGGACTGTATTCTGCTTCCGGCCGGCACGGTGCACGCCATCGGCCCAGGGCTGCTGCTGGCCGAAATCCAACAGGCCAGCAACGTCACGTTTCGTCTTTTCGACTGGAACCGTCTGGGTCCGGACGGACGCCCCCGACCCCTGCACGTGGAGCAGGCGTTGGAGGTGATCGACTTTTCCCGGGGACCGATCTCCCCGTCCCGCCCACAACCCACCGCCACCCCGGGCGAGGAGCTGCTGGTGGCCTGCGAAAAGTTCGTCGTGCGGCGGCGGCAAGTGGCCGAGCCGGTGCGCCTGGGCGGACAGCAGCAGTGCCACATCGTGCTGGTGATCCAGGGGAGCGGGAGCTGGGCATCCGATCCCCTTGAGCGTCCTATGCGTCGGGGCGATTCGGCCCTGCTGCCCGCGGCGGCCGGAGCCGTGGAGTTCGTGCCGCGGGAGCCGACCACACTTTTGCACTTCCATCTGCCGCCGCCGGGGGTTTGAGCTGCTGTTGCTCGTTGAAAATGCCGGGGCTGCCGAGTAAGTTAGAACGATGCACAGGTTTTAATCACCCGGCAGCCCAATTGTTGAGCACGTGCGGTGAACCAGTCCCCCTTGAGCCGAAGCGGCGTGTTTCAAAGCGGCCCGGACGAGCTGCTGCAACGCTTCAGCCAAAGCGTCTCGTTCGATTGCCGCCTGGCCGCGCAAGATATTCGGCAGTCCAAGGCCCACGTGCAAATGCTTGCTACAGTGGGACTTCTGACCGAAGAGGAAGCCACGCGCATTCAGCAGACCTTGGACCAGATCGGCCGGGAAATCCAAGAGGGCCGCTTCCAGTTCCGCACGGAGCTGGAAGATGTACACATGAACATAGAGCAGGCCCTGATCGACCGTCTGGGCGACCTGGGCCGCAAGCTCCATACCGCCCGCAGCCGAAACGACCAGGTATCGACCGACCTGCGGCTCTGGTGCCGCGAGGCCATTGGGGAGATTCAGCGGCTGCTTCGAGAGCTGCAGCGGGCGTTCCTGTCCCGTTGCGACCAGGACGCGGGCGTGATCCTGCCGGCCTACACCCACTTGCAGCGAGCCCAGCCGGTGCTGGCGGCCCACTACTGGCTAGCCTATTGCGAGCGGTTTCAGCGGGACCGCCAGCGGCTGCAAGACGCCCTGGCCCGCGTGAACCAATGCCCGCTGGGCACGGCCGCCCTGGCCGGAACCAGCCTGCCGGTGGATCGGCACCTGGTGGCCCGGCTGCTGGAGTTCCAGGCCCCCACGGCCAACAGCCTGGACTCTTCCGGCGACCGGGACTTTGTGCTGGAGACGGCGTTTGGTTTTTCGATGGTGGCCCTTCACTTGAGCGGCTGGGCCGAGGAGTGGATCCTTTGGTCCAGCGTGGAGTTTGGTTTTCTGCGGTTGCCGGAGGCGTTGTGCACGGGCAGCTCGATCATGCCGCAGAAGGTCAATCCCGACCCCTTGGAGCTCATCCGCGGCAAGGCGGCCCGCGTGGTGGGCGACCTGACGACGCTTTTGGTGTTGCTCAAGGGCTTGCCGCTGGCCTACAACCGCGACCTGCAAGAGGACAAGCCGCCGCTGTTCGATGCGTTCGATACGCTGCGGGATTGCTTGCAGATAGCCGCGGCGGCGGTGCCCCGGGCAAAGCTGGACCGGGAGCGGATCGCCGCCGGCCTGGAGGCCGGCTACCTGGATGCCACCACGCTGATGGAGTACCTGATCGCCCGGGGCGTGCCCCAGCGCGTGGCCCACCACGCGGTAGGGCAGCTGGTGCGCCGGGCCATGCAACAGAAGGTACCTTTGAAGGAGTTGCCGCTGGAGGAGTTCCGCGCCGTGTGGCCGGAAGCCGACCCGGGGGTGTACGAGGTGCTGGGGGTCCGCCGGGCCGTGGAAGCTTTTGGCAGTTACGGCTCCACCGCCCCGGAACAGGTCCAGCAGCAGATCGCCCGCTGGAAGAAGTGCCTGGAGTTGGAGTAGGACCCACGGACGGCCCGGTCCCCAGCGGCCGGGGACTAGATTCGTCGCGTCTTGCGTCCCGGTGGGAGACGATACCGATGCAAGCCAAGCCAGTTCGTGGGTGGGTTGTCGGTTGGCTGATTGTTGCGGTGTGGTTCGGCTCGGGGCCGCTTGTGCGGGCGCAGAAGCCCCGGCAGCCCTCCCCGCAGCAGCAGCCAGCCACGGAGGTCAAGGACCCCTTTGTGGAAGCGTTGTTGGAGGAGATCAAGCCCCAGAAGCCGGATGAGCTTTTGCGGGCTATCGGCTTGCTTTTGGATCGGCGTCGGGCGGCGGTGGCCAAGAGCCTGCTTCAGCGGTTGAGTCGGCAGCAGTTTACCGACGCCCAGCTGGCCCAATTTGCATCGCGGCACGGGCTGGATTTTTTCTTCCGCCTGGCCCGTACCCCCGAGCTGGCCCCCGAGGGCGAGCAGTTCTACCGCCGCGTGCTGGCGGCGGTGAAGCGCCACACGCTGGACCCCAAGCGGCTGGCCCAAGCCGCCGGGCAGCTCACGGACCCCTCGCCCCAGGTCCGCTACCAGGCGTTGCAGACGCTGGTGCAGGGCCGGGATGAGGCGGCCGCGGCCCTGCTGCGGGTGGTGGAGAAGAAAAAGCCCCGGGACGTGAGCCTGTACCGCGACGTGCTGCTGCGGCTGGGCGAAGACGCCCGGGGACCGGTGGTCGCGGTGGCCAGCAAGCCCCGCTCGGCCGCCTGGCCGCTGGCGGTGGAGGTGGCCGTGCGCAATCGGTGGAGCGAAACCTTGCCCTGGCTGCTGGCCTTCGCTTTGATCCCCAGTGAGGAAACCCAGGCGGATCAGCAGCTCGCCCGCAGGGCCCTGGTGCGCTTGCTGGGAAGGGTGCCTACCCGCATCCAGGCCATTACGCTGCTTTATCCCAACGCCGAGCGATACTTTGCCGGGGAATTGCCAGCCCGGTTCGCGCAGGTGGAGAAGTACGAGTATTGGTTGTGGGAGTCCGGGCAGTTGAAGAAGCTCACCCTGCCCAAGGAACAACTGCCTGCCTGGCTGGCCCGGGAGGTGCTGGAGCCGGTGCGGCTTCTGTCTGGGCCGAATCGCCAGGTGGATCGGCTGTATTTGGCCTGTCGCGTGGAGCTGCTGCGGTTGCGGCACACGGCCTGGGAGGAGCCGCTTCCGGCCCCGCCGGGGTGGGCCAACGATCCGCAGCAGTTGCTGGAGCTTTTGCGCAGCTTTGACCGCCATCCCCGGATCGCCCTGCACGCCGGCGCCTTGGAGCTGCTGGCCCACTGCGGCAATGCCAAACTGCTGGCTGCCGACCCCCAAGGCAATCCCTCCCCGGTGGCCCGGCTGCTGCAACATCCCCATCCCCGGGTTCGCTACGCGGCGTTGCACGCGGTGGCTTCCTGGAAGCCGCAGGAGGCGTTTGCCGGCTGCCATCGGGTGCCCCAGGTGCTGGCCCACTTCTCCCTGGCCCGCGGCCAGCGCATGGTGCTGCTGGGCATGCGAAACACCGCGGCGGCATCGCGGATAGCCGGGGTGCTTCGCCCGCTGGGCTTCGAGGTGGTGCTGTGCCGCTCGGCGCGGGAGCTGTTGCAACGGGCTGTCGAGTCCCCCGACTGCGAGCTGGTGCTGCTGGATCCCTACCTGCCCGGCATGCGCACCTCCCAGCTGATCCAGCGTCTGCGGGCCGACTACCGCACCGCCGGGGCGGCCGTGGCGACGATCCTTCGCTACGATCCGTTGGCCCCAGGGGGCCAGGCGCAGCGAGTGCCCGGCGTGCCGCAGTTCGTGCCCACCGAAAGCGTCGAGGACGCCAAGCGCCAGGTGGAACGGCTGCTAGCCGCCCAGCCGGACCGCTGGCCCAACCTGGAACGCCGCCTGGAGTATGCCAAGGGAGCCTTGGGCTACCTGGCCGCCTGGATGGAACAGCCTCCGGCGTGGCTGGAAGTGGCCGCCTACGAGGAATCGATCCAGCAGGCGCTGCGGGTGCCGGCCCTGAATGCTGCGGCGGCCGGAGTGCTTGCCCGCTGGGGCACCCACCGCAGCCAGCGGGCGCTGCTGGACGTGGTGAACCAAAGCGCATTCCCCCTGGCCATGCGGCAGGCCTGTGCCCAGGCGTTTGCCCAAAGCGTGCAGCGGCATGGGGTGCTGCTGCCGCCGCGGGAAATCCTGGCCCAGTACGAACGCTATAACGAAAGTGCCCGCGAAGATCAGGCCACCCAGAAGATGCTCTCCGGCGTGCTGGACGTGATCGAGCAGTGGAGCAAGAAGCGCCGCGAGAAGTCGGTCCCCCCGCGTTGATCTCCCGCCCCGTAGTTGCGGCCGGAATCCAGCCGCAGGAACAATGAGCCAGACGATCCCTCTTTACGATCCGGACGACCTGTCCCGCCCCCCCGCTCCGGGGATCATCGGCAGCGGGCCGGCCATGCAGCGGGTTTATCGGCTCACCCGCCAGGTGGCCCGCAGCAAAGCCTCCGTGTTGCTGCTGGGGGAGACCGGCACGGGCAAGGAGCTGATTGCCCGTGCCATCCACGAAAACAGCCCCCGCAAAAACGGTCCTTACGTGCGGGTCAACTGCGGCGCGCTCAGCGAAAGCCTGCTTGAGAGCGAGCTGTTTGGGCACGTGCGGGGGGCGTTCACCGGGGCCATCGAGGATCGCATCGGCCGGTTCGAGGCGGCACACAAGGGCACCATTTTCCTGGATGAGATCAACTCCACCACCGACAAGCTCCAGGTGAAGCTGCTGCGGGTGTTGCAGCACAAGGAGTTCGAGCGGGTGGGCAGCACCCGCACGGTGCGCGTCGATACCCGCGTGGTGGCCGCCAGCAACCGCGACCTGGCCGAGGAGGTGGCCGCGGGCAGGTTCCGCGAGGACCTCTACTACCGGCTCAACGTGGTCACGATCCACTTGCCGCCGCTGCGCCAGCGGCGCGAGGACATCGTCGATCTGGTCACGCACTTCCTCCAGATTTACAACGAGGAAAACGACCGCTACGTGGTCCACATCCAAAAGGAAGCCCTACAGGCCCTGCAAGACTACGACTGGCCGGGCAACGTACGCGAGCTGCAAAACTACATCGAGCGGGCCGTGGTGCTGGCCCCCGGGGACGAGCTCACACTGGACCTGCTGCCCGAGGTGGTGGTTCGCGGTCGCCGTCCCGAGCACTCCCAGCAGGGGGACGGTCTGGATCAGCTCATCCAGCAACTGGTCCGCCGTGCGGTGGAACAAGCCACCGAGGAACAAGACCAGCTCTACGAGGTGGTCCATCGCGTGGAACGGGAACTGATTGCCCAGGTGCTCCGCCAGTGCGGCGGAGTGCAGGTGAAGACCGCCTCGCGGCTGGGCATCAACCGC
>JALSGI010000828.1 GCA_026982835.1 Planctomycetota bacterium
GAGGTTATTTTGCATGAAGGAGATCAGGCATGGATGCGAAACAGGCGTTGCCCGAAGTGCCGGAGGCGCCCGACGATGCGGAGGCGGCGGAGCGGGTCGTTTACCGGGGTCCGCAGCGGGTGCTTCGCAGTGTGGTTTGCAGTCTGGGCTGTTCGGAGGAGTTCGGCAGGAAGATGGAGCAAGAGGCGCGGCGTCGGCGATTTTTCGAGGCCGGTCGTCGGGCGTTCCTGGGCGACGGCCTAGCGTGGAACTGGGCGACTGGGAAGAAGCACTTTTCCAGCTTCACGCTTCCCTGGCAAGCCTTCGGCTTGCTTTTGATCTGGGTGGGGCAGCACCGGCGCAAGCCAATCCGTCACGCTCCCCGCACTAACATGCGGGGCTCCGGCTCCTCCCAAGTCCCCAAGCCTCCCCCCCGCGGTGCGGAAGCACCCGCCTAACCAAACTTCCTCCTAGCTATTTGGCATAAGCATTTGCAACGAAATGCTTTACGTTAATTCGTGCTTCCTTGTGTAGTCATGCAACCACGTGGCCGTAAACCCTTGCATAACAAAGGGTTGCGACAAATAGGGGGGCAGAAAATCGCAGAAAATTTGGGGCAACGATTTGTCGTAAGTTACCAAATTCAAGTTGGTTATGCATAACAATCCCCCTGTTGGTAGGGGGGAAGTTTGGGCCTAAGACCAACGACCCAAGACGGCACAAGCCGCAAGCCGCGTTTCACTCCACCGGGACCAGGCGCCCCTGGTCCAGTTGGTAACGGCGCTGGAGCAATTGGGCCAGTTCCAGCGAGTGCGTGACCACCAGCAGCATGTATCCTTCTTGTTCCTGCAATTCCAGCAGCAGCCGGGCCACGCTGCGGGCGGTGGTGCGGTCCAGGTTGCCGGTCGGTTCGTCGGCCAGCAGCAGGGCCGGCTGGGCGATCAGGGCGCGGGCGATGGCCGCCCGCTGGCGCTCGCCGCCGGAGATCTCGGCCGGGCGGTGTTCCAGGCGGTGGCCCAGCCCCACCCGTTCCAGCAGCATGCGGGCCCGGTCGGCGTGCTCCGGGGCGGCTGGACCCTGGGAGAGTACCGGCACGAGCACGTTTTCCAGCACGGTCAGTTGCGGCAGCAGGTAATGGTCCTGGAACACAAAGCCGATGTGGCGGTAGCGGAATTGGGCCAGCTGGGGCTCGGGCAGCTGGAAGGGGTCCTGGCCGTCCAGTTCCACGGTGCCGCTGCTGGGAGCATCGAGTGTGCCCAGGATGTGCAGCAGCGTGGATTTGCCCGAGCCGCTGGGGCCCAGCACCGCCGCACTTTGACCCGAGTCAAGCTCAAGCTCCACGCCGCGCAGAATCACCAGCGGCTCGCCGGGGGTGGGAAAATGCTTGGTCAACTCGTGCACGCGGAGTTGGCTCATGGCACTGGGATAGTTTGCAAAAAGGGTGGTGTTTTTTTCACCGGCAGGCCGCATGCGCGAGCATGCGGTTGTTTTTGCCGCAGGTGAATCGTTCTCGCAGTCGCGAGCCGTGGGCGTAAGCCCACGGAGAGCATAACAATCGTGCGATATTCTATTGCTCATTCTCCCGGAGCTTAGTATGTGTTTAGCCAGCTAGCACACTGTTGGTTCGACGCTTCCGCACGAGGCGGAAAGAAGCGTTTCTTCTTGCAACCGGCGAGCCGCCAGCTTCAGCTGGCGGAGAAGAATAACCAAAAGCGCTTATTCGGCTCTCCCCGGACTGAAGTCCGGGGCTCGCCAACCGCGTGCTGACGCACGCGGCTCGCCGGACAAAAATCAACTCTTTTTCTCTGGGAACACTCCGTTTTGTGCTGGCACACTCAACACGTACGAAGTCGGCGGCTGGCCGATTTCACGAACCGGCGTTTGTTCTTGCTTCGGTGCGGCAGCACCCTCTCCAAGCCCCCACGTCCCCAAGCCTCCCAGTGCGGCAGCACCAGCGCAAGTCGCAAGGCGCAGGCCGCAAGCCGAACTTCACCGCTTCAGCAGGGCCAGTGTGCCCAGGCCGTAAAAGGTGTATTCCACGTCGGCTTGCTGGTCGATCACCGCGGCCAGGAAGCCGCCTCCTGGGAGTTGAACTTCTTGCAAATACGATGCCACGGCTCCAAGGTCCACGCGGTCCAGAGCTTCCAGTTGGGCCAGCGTCCACAGCCCGGTGAAGGTGCTCAAGGTATCGGCAATGGCAATGCGGGTGTTGGCCGCAAGTCCCCCTTCGTCGGTTTGGCGTGCGGCGAGGAACTCGGCGGCCCTCTGGGCCACCTGGGGGGGCAGGGCTTCCAGCATCCGCAGGCTTTCGACGGCCGCGGCCGTGGGATTGACCCCGGAGCGGAACATCACCCGCTGATCCACGAACCCGCCGTCTTCCCGCTGCTGGGAGAGGAGGAAGCGGACCACTTTTTCCGGCTCCGGCTCCTGGGCCCCGATCGCCTGGCGGCACAGCAGCACCAGGAACGTGTGGTACGTGCTGGGCAAGGCGGCCTGGTCGGAGGCGGCATAGCCCCCCTCGCTGCGGCGGAGTTGCTCCAGTTCGACTTCCACGCGCTGGACCCAGCCGGGGTCGGCCCCGTCCAGCGGCCCGCTTCCGCACACCTCCTTGAGCAACACCGCACTAAATATAAAAGAGAAAAAATCCACCAGACCCACCCGCTCCTGCATCTTTTGCAGCAGAAATCGTTGCACGCGGCCTGCTTGTTCTTCTTCCAGCATGCGGCACAGGGCCAGCAGCCGCAGGCCGAAACTGGTGTAGTACAAGTCGCTTGCCCCTTGGCGGCCGGCAAACCCTCCGTCGGGTTGCATCTGGCCCAGCGCCCAGTGCCCGTGGCGGCGTAGCAGTTCCGGCTCGCAGCGGGCCAGCCCTCCGGCCAGGGTAAGCATCAGGTGTTCCAGGTAGTTCATCCCTGAGGGTCCTTGCCCGGCGAGGAGGGGAGGCGAGCCAGCAACTGGCTCCGCAGCGGCTCGGGCACAGGCACCGCCTGCGGCCCCTGGGGCCCGAAGCGGCAGCAAACGCTGGTCATGGTTCCTTCGGCCAGCAGTTGGTCATCCTTGTAGAAGCGGAAGCGGTAGCGAACGCTGCTTCGGCCCACGTGCTCCGGCCACACGTCGATGTGCAGCAGGTCCTCGAACCGGGCCGGGGCGTGGAAGGTGCAATGGGCTTCCACGCGCGGCCAGCTCAACTTGCCTTCCTCATCGTGGCAAAGGACGCTGGTGCCCAGGCTGCGCAGCAGCTCGTGTTCGGCCTGTTCCATGAACAGGAAGAAGGCCGAGAAGTGCATCTGCCCGGCCGCGTCGGTGTGGCAGAACTCCACGCGGCGGGTGGTGCGGAACACGGCAGGCTGGGACTGCGAACGGTTCACGGACACTCCTTGGCATGGGCGGCGGGAAAGCGGTCCCCGGGCCGGCACAAGCGATGGTACAACTCGGCGGTGCGTTGGGCCATGAGGTGATCGGTGTAATGCTGGCAAATCACCCGGCGGCCCTGCTCGCCGCATCGGGGGAGCTGCTCGGGCGCGGCGGCCACCTGACGGAAAAGGTCCACGATCTGCTCCACCTCCCCCGGCTCAAACAGCCAGCCGCCGCCGGTGTGTTCGATCAGCTCGGGAAACACGCCGTGTCGGGGCACCACCAGCGGCACACCACAGGCCAGGGCCTCCAGGGCGCTTAAGCCTTTGCTCTCTTGATAGACCGTCGGCAGGCAGAACATGTCCCAGGAGGCCAGCAGGCGGAACTTCTCTTGCCGGTCCGGTTCGCCGAAGTAGCGAAAACGCTCGGCCTGCCCGGCAGCGGCAAACTCCCGCTCGATTTGGCGCAGGTAGCGGCGATCTCCGGAAGACAAATACCCGGCACAGTGCAGCACCGCGGGCAGCTCCGGGGCGGCGGCGTTGTACTCCCGCACGGCCTGGGCGGCCAGGTGCAAGCCCTTTTCGGGACACACCCGGGCCAGGAAGCCCACGGTAAGTTGCTTGCGCTGCGAGGGCCACTGCCGCCGGGACACGCCCTCCAGGTTGAGCCCGTGCGGGATCACCTCGACTTGGTCTTCGGCAAGCTCCAGCCGGCGGCTCATGGCCTGGGCGTAGTAGCGGTTCAGGGCCACGAAGCGGTCCACGTGGCGAGCGTGTCGGGCCACCAGCTCCCAGGCCTGCTCCCGGTGGGATGGCTCCAGGGCATCCAGAAAAATGTCCTCGCCCGAGAGATTGCACACCACGGGCACGCCCAGGTGGTGCTTCAGCGCGGGGGCCAGCCCCAGCAGCAGGGCGTTGCTCAGGTGAATCAATTGGGGAGGGCCTTCGTGCTCAAGCCACTGCAGGAGCCGTTGCAGTTCCTTGCGCTGGTTGCCTTCTTCCCCTTGGAGCATGGAGATGGTCAAAGGCCCCAGCCCACGGGCGTCCACCGCCGCACGGCGTCGGGCCAGCAGGCGCATCACCGGACCGGAGTCCAGCAGGCGATCCAGCCACCGGGGCGTGTAGCGAAACAGCGGCAACACTTGCTGTAAATAGACGTTGATCCCGCCGAAGAACACGCAAGGCAGGCTCTGGTTCGGCTCGTCGGTCCTCAGGGGCGTGTAAAGCGGCACCAGCACCACGTCGTGCCCCAGGCGACGCAAGGCGGCCACCAGGGCGTTGTCGTGCAGGCAACTGCCGCAGTACATGCCTGCGGCGCCGGTGCCCAGGTAAACCACTTTGAACGGGCTGGAAGCTGCTTTTACAGCGGGAGTTTCCACGGGCAGGATGCTGTTGGTGGCAGGCGTGAGGCGAGCCGCGTGCGTGAGCACGCGGTTGATTTTCGTGAACAAAAAGCGTGTTGCATTTCATCAAACCGGGAGCTGACGCTCCCGGCTTGCCGGTTGTAGTGTTGGCGTTTGTTCGGTACGGTTAACTTCTCTCCGCTTCTTCGGCTCGGCCGTGACCTCGCCCTCCCATCTGTGGGGTCTGCGCTTGTTCTTGCATCGCAGCGGCAGCTTCCGTGGCGAGCCCCGGACTCTAGTCCGGGGAGAACCAGGGACAATGCTTGTTGATGGTTATCCTCCGCCAGCTAAAGCTGGCGGCTCGCCGCTGGTATGTTGCGTTTGTTTTGGCAGCGGTGCGGAAGCACCGACGCAGCAGCGCACCCTCGCACGGCGCAAGCCGTTTTTTCCAGCACCAGCCTAACAAACTCCGGCAGGATTTTCAGCCGCCGCGAGGGGTCGTTCCGCGGAAGGGAAAAACTCCCGCAGCACTTCTTCCCGAACCGGCCGCGTCACCAGCGACACCACCACCAGGGCCACGGTAGCGGCGGCGGTGATCGCCACCACGGGATGAAGCGGCGGGCACCAGCTTACCAGCCACCCCCAGCTCGCTTGAGCCATCCAGGGCTCGGGAAAGGCATAGCGCTTGTTTGCCCCGAAGTCGGAGCGATAAAACAGCACGGCCCAGGTGGCCACCATCGCCGCCAGCGAAGCCCAGGCCCCGGCCCGGCTCAGCCGCGGCCAGTACAAGGCGGCCAGCACCAGCGGCACCAGGGCCGTAAAGCCGGCAAAGCACCACAGGCCCATGTCGAACACCGCCCGGTGCGGAAACAGGCTCAGCAGGTAGGTCAGTGCGACGATGGTCACGATGAACCCTCGTGCCAGCCACACCTTGCGGCGTTCGGTGAAGTGTTCGGGGCCGAAGTAGTAGAGCACCACGTCGTTGGTAAACATGGTGCCCAGGGCCAGAAACTGGCTGTCCAGCGAGGACATCACCGCGGCCAGGATGCCGGCGGTGAGCAGCCCGGTGAGCCACGGCCCGGCAAAGCGGCTCACCATGAGGGCCAGCACCTGGTTTTCCTTCACTTCCGGCGGCAGTCCTGCGGCGGAGGTGGTGGCCCACAGCCCGATCATCACGCACGGGGCCCAAACCACCAGGATAAAGATCGGGTGCATCACAATCGGTAACTTGAACGCCGAGGCCCGCCGGGCAGTGAGCCAGTGCTGGAAGATATGCGGGAACATGCCGACCGAAAGCGGGATGAGCAGAAACGAGGCATAAACGCTCTTGGGGATGTTTTCCCGGGAAAGGTGGGCGGGGTTCTCTTGGAGCACGCGCTGGGTGGCTGCCTGGACGCTTTGCCAGAAGGAGGGCCGTCCGCCCACGCCCTTGGCGATCACCACGAAGGTGATCACCCCCAGCACCATGAACACCGTGGTCTGGAAGGCGTTGGCCCAGGCCGTGCCCCGCATCCCCCCCAGAAACACATACACCAGCACCACGGCGCAAACGAGCAAGGAGCCCAGGTAGCTGGGCAGGGCGAAGTCGTGCTCGGGGAACCAGCCCCAGGAGCGGAACGCCCCGCGGCTTACGCCCTCCAGCACCGTACCGCCGCCGATTACCCCGACCAGCAGATACGGGATCACCAGCCCCACCAGCACGGGAAACAAGGCCAGTCCCAGCCCCGGACTTTCCAGCCGGCGGCGGAAGAACTCCACCTGGGTGAGGAATCCGTGCCTTCGGCCCAGCCGCCACAGCGGCACGCCGATCAGAAAGAAGCACAGCGAGTGGACGATTCCGCTGGCCGAGGCCAGCAGGCCGTAAACGCCCGCCCCCAGCGTGTAGGCCCGGCCCGTGGAACCGACCAGGGCGAATGCGGTCATGGTGGTCCCGAACAGGCTCAGCAGCAGCAACACCGGGCCGATGGTCTGGCTGGCCAGGGCGTAGTCGCGGGAAGTGCCTCGAAACAGCAGGTTCGACACGCTGCCCAGCACGAGCAGCAGGGCCAGGTAGCCGGCCACCACCAGCAGGGGGATCATGGTTGCTTCTCCTGCTCGACGTGGTCGTGGGATTCTTCCTCCCGGGGCCAGCACACCACGGTGGCCACGTACCAGGCGGCCGAAGCCAGCAGGGAAAGGCCCATGTGCCACACCAGCGTGGCCGGCAGGGCACCGGCCACCAGGTCGCGGCGATGCCAGTTCCAGTAGTCCTGGTGCAGCAGCACCAGCAGCACGATCAGCACGGCCACCAGCCAGCGCATGGGCCGATCTCCTCGACGGGGGAAGGATTACGCGAACGTGGGCGTCCAGGCGGGACGATTCGGCCGGGGAATGGTGAGCCCGGCGGGGTTTTCCCATCGTATGGAGATGCCCGGCCCAAGGCAAACGCCTCCCCGGGATGGCGGGGAGCGTTTTTGTTTGAACTTTCGCCCCGGGGCGATTAGAATCAACCCTACCAAACCCCACCCGGTTGCGGTGGCCGGTACCGTTGAGTATCTCCTCTGCGATAGGGCTGTCAACGATCTGCTTGCTTTTTGCAAGTGTTGTGGTTTCAATAACTTGAAAGTCACTTCCCGCAGAGGGACGCCGATCCCCACCCTTCCGCACCGTACAAGGAGTGGTTCCCCATGGCACGTAGCGAAAGCCAGGCGTTGCAGATCGCGGTGATCCTGTTTGCGTTCCTGACGATCATCCTGAGCATCACCACCTTTTACTTCTTCAGCGAGTACAGCAAGGCCACCCAGGCAGCCGAAGAAGCCGATCAAAAGCGGGCCCAGGCCGAAACGGGACTCCGCCAGGCGATGGAGGAACTGGAACAAGTCAAGCAGTTGCTGGGGCTGGACCCCAAGCAGCAGGCCGACGTGGTGCAGCAAGACCAGAAGACGCTGCTTGCCACCTTCCCGGATGCCAAGCAAACCTACCGCGACGTGCTGATCGCCTCCATGAACCGCAATCAGCGGTTGAACGAGCAGCTCAGCCAGCTACGCACCCGGCAGGACGAACTGCAAGCCCAGATCGACCAGCAGCGGCAGCAGGACCAGGCGCGCTTTGACCAAGCCAAAGTCGCGTTCGATCAACGGGCCAACCAATTTGCCAATGCCATGGCGGCCAATAAGGAACTGGAGCAGAACTTCGTAGCCCAAGTTCGCCAACTCCAGCAACAGCTGAACCAGAAAAATGCTCAGATTAACGAGATGAAAAACCAGATCGCCAAGCTCCAACAGGACTTCCAGACCCAGGAACAACGCTACCTGGCCCGCATCGACGAGCTGACCAAGCGCATCGAGGGGCTGCTGAACCACTCCTTCGAGGTGGCCGACGGGGAGATCACCTTCGTCAACGCCCGAAATCGCACCGTGTGGATCAACCTGGGCCAGGCCGACGGACTGAGGACCCTGTTGCGGTTCAACGTCTATAGCAAGGCCGTGGACGTGGATCGCCGCCAGGCCAAGGGGGAGATCGAGGTGACCCATATCATCGGACCGCACCTGGCCGAAGCGCAGATCCTCCGCGATTCGGTCTATGATCCCATTTCCCGGGGGGACGTGATCTACACGTCGCTATGGCACCCGGGCCGCTCGGAACGGTTCGCTCTGGCCGGCAAGTTCGACCTGGACGGCGACGGCATCGACGACCTGGAGACGGTGCGGAGCATGGTCGCCCAAGCCGGGGGGAAGATCGACGTGGAGCTGCCGGTCAACGGGCAACAAAAGGGCAAGTTGACCATTCACACCCGCTACCTGGTCGTGGGCGAGATTCCCGAACAAATCCAGGTGCAGTTCAGCCAGCTGCACCGGGAAGCCACCCAGCTGGGGGTGAAGATCATCACGCTGGACAAGTTCCGGGACCAGATCGGCCTGACGCGGTTCCAGCCGGTGATTCGGTTTGGGGCGGGTAGCAATCCCGATGTGTTCCTGCGGCCCGGCGGCAAGACGGTGGACAAAACCCCCTACTTCCGCCCCCGGCGACCCCCGCAACGGAAAAACGGGGCCTATTGATCGCCTCCTTCCCTGCGGCAGTGGCAAAAGACAAACGCTCCCCGCGGTTTGAGTCGGGGAGCGTTTTGCTTTTACTTTTACTTTGCCGCCCAGCCGACTCCGTCTCTCCCCGTACTGTCGTGCGCACGCTCCTCCGGGAGCTTACGCTCCCGGCTCGCTGGTTTGGTGTCGCTGCGTATTTTGCGAGCCCCCGGCTTTAGCCGGGGGAGAGCCAAGAAAAAACGCATGCCGATCTTCTCCGCCAGCTAAAGCTGGCGGC
>JALSGI010000829.1 GCA_026982835.1 Planctomycetota bacterium
AGCCCGATCACCCCAGGAGGCGCCGGGGAGCAGGCACCTCGGCCGGGGGCATACCCAGTGGGCAAAGACTACCGTAATTGTACTTTGCCACTTTCGGATTCGCAGCCGCCGCGGGAGGTTATTCCCTCTGGGAAACCTTTTCCGAAAAAACCATTTTGCCACCCGGAGCAGAGGGCCAGAACCCTCACAGCACGGCCAGAATCTCCTCTTCCCGCAGGATGCGCAGCCGCTGGCCGTTGATCTGCACGGTCTGGCCGGCGTAGTGCGGAAACAGCACCCGGTCCCCTTCGTGCACCTCTAGCGGTGCCCGCTTGCCGTCCGGGAGCAGGTAGCCGTCCCCCACCGAAAGCACCTTGCCCACCCGCACCGGCTGCTTCACCGTTTCCGGCAAGGCGATGGGCGAGCCGGGAAGTTGTTCCTCTTGCTCCAGCGGGCGGACCACCACATGATCGCTCAAGGGTATCAATAGTTGCATCACCACACTCTCTGTTGGAAACAGCCGAAAAGGAGAACCATCTCCCGGACTCGATCCGCAGCAACCGAGGGCAGCGCGGTTGGCGAAATGCAGCTTGTCGGACCTATTCCCGCTGGCAAAGCCCCAGGAAGGAGCGCCCCTGTACCGTTTCAGCCCGTTGTCTCCTTTCCCGTGCAGCTGCCCTCATTGTCCCACCGGAACCTCTGCTTGGCAAGTCGGAACGAGCCTTGGCGCTGGATTTGAACAAACCCCCACCCGCCGCCTGGCTTCTGCCAAGTGGGGCGTGCGGCTTGCGCGGTCTTGGGTCTTGGGTCGTGGGTCTTGCGGTGGTGTTTCCGCTCCGGGGGCTTGGAGGCTTGGAGGCGTGGAGGCTTGGAGGGATGGCGAGCCGCGCACCGTCAGCCCGCGGTTCTCCGGCGAGCCGGGAGCGTAAGCTCCCGGAGGAAAATCGACAAAATCACGTCGATTTACGAACTTGCTCCGCGAGTTGACACTCGCGGCTCGCTTGTGCGAGAACAAACGTCGATTTTTGTTCGCCACCGGCCAGCCGCGCACCGTCAGCCGGCGATTGAACGGCGAGCCGCCAGCTTCAGCTGGCGGAGGAGAATAACCAAAAGCGCTTATTCGGTTCTCCCCCGGCTAAAGCCGGGGGCTCGCCACTGGGTGCTTCCGCACCGGGCAGGAAAAAGCGTGTTTTGTGGAAAACAACGTACCTGGTGGACTTGCTTTGATTCTTGCAACGGCGAGCCGCCGGCGTAAGCCGGCGGTTGGCCGGCGTAG
>JALSGI010000830.1 GCA_026982835.1 Planctomycetota bacterium
AACCGCCGGCTCACGCCGGGTACGTGTTTAGCCAGCTAGCAGCCGGAGGACCGACTCCGCAGGCGTCGCAGCTTCGTAGCCTCACGGTCGTCAGACCCCCGGAAGGCAGCGTTTTTCCTTGTCCTTTAGCATCCCGAAGGGATGCCAGAGGGCAAAAAGGTCCTTGTTTCTGGCACCCCTGCCGGGGTGCCGGGTGGGGTAATGGGCCGTGCTTTCCGGTGGTCTCCGCTTCGCTCCGACCACCGGCTACCAGGCTGGCAAGCCTTCGGCTTGCTTTATGGTTTGGGCACATCACACCTTGTGATAGCACGCTAAACACGTACCGGGCCCCAAGCCCGGGGCTCGCCGAAGAGCTTCCGCACCAGGACAAGAAAAAACGCGACTCCACGACGCGTTTCCGGATCAAAAAGAACTCTTCCACGGGCCGAGAAGCACCTGGAGCCGAAAAACCGCTCCACTAGTCGATCTTGGAGGCGCTTCGCACCGGGGAGCGCAAGCCCCGGGTGTTCACCGACTGCACTCCGTAACGCGGCATTCGCCCCCGCGGGGCCTGCTTATCGACAAACTCCATCTTGGGCCAGGGGGGCTGCGGGGTGTCGTGGTAGCTCATCCCTTGAAACACCGGGCGGCCGAAGCGGTTTTGGGGCTTTTGCGGCACCCGGGCCAGGGGCTTGCCGTCGCGCAGCACGATGAATTGCCGCAAGCCGCTTTCCAGGTCGGCCCGGGCCAACCAGGTGATCCGGACCGAACCGTCCGCGCGGCGCACGACTTTGACCCACTGCGGAGCCGGCGGGGGAGTGGTATCAGGTACCTGGGCGTCTTCGACGTACCGCCGCCGCAGCGGCTCCATCGTTTGTTCCCACTGGTGCAGGTGCTCTTGCGTCACTTTCCGCAGCGGCTCCCCCGGATGCGAGGGTAAACGCCGGCTGAGCCAGAAGTGGAAAAACGGCACGGCCAGGTAACGCGAATCGCCGCACTCGTGAGCCGAGTGCGGATCGGGCGCCCAGCCGAAAAACGACGCCCCCCGCTGCAGGTAATCCTCCCGCATGGCCCGAAGCCCCTCCCAAGCCCCGCGGAAGCGAGGGTGGTCCTTCTCCTTGGCCCCGGGGTTGGCCATCATCGGCACGCCCAGGGCTTCCGGTGGGATGGTAGGCCGGGGGATCTGCCCTTTCTGCCAGGCCAGGTAGGCCGTGCCGGAACGGAACCAGAGGGCCACGATCCGCTCCGGGTAAAGCGATTGCATCAAGCTG
>JALSGI010000831.1 GCA_026982835.1 Planctomycetota bacterium
CCCCCGAGCATGCCTCCGCAAGTGTCGCCGGGTCCTTCGGCCGTGCCGCCGCCGGAGCCGAGCGGAACATCGGTGCCTGCTGCCCCGGTGAACGCTCCGGCCGGACCGGCCCCTGCGCCGGCTGGCGCGGCCCCTTCACCGGCCCCGAGCATACCCGAATCGCCGGCGAGCTTTCCCACCCCATCGCCTCCGGAAAAGAAAAAACCTCTGCGGAAACTCACCCCGGAAGAAAAAGAAGCCCGGCGACGGCGGCGGAACATCATCTACATGGTGGGCGGTTTCCTGTTTTTGCTGGCGGCGTTGCTGGTGATTTTGGCCATCACGGGCCGGTAGGGAGCCGGGGCTGTACGCTGGGACGCCCCTTCGCCTGGCGGCGTTCTCTAACCTCTTGGGAGCAAGGGAGTTTTGCCGGAATCCTTTTGCGGGAGGGGGCTTGGGTCTTTGTTCGTAAGTCATTGTTAATTGGAATGTTGCGCAAATTGCTGTTCTTTTCTCGGGCGGGAATTCCAAGTTTTGTTCCTCGGGGCGTCCCGACTCGGGCCGGACGCTGCAACTGCCCAGGACAACGCCACTTATAGTGTACAGTTGTGCGTTCATCAGGGACCGGCTTAGCATGGATTGCAGGAACGGATGCCGTGGAGCCAAGTGGAACAGGAAGCGTTGGTTCCTGGCGGAGGCCCCCCTGATGAAGCGACACCATTTGCAACGAAAACCCCGCACCGCCGCTGTGCGGCCTGCCCGGGACGTACGGGCCTGGGTGCGCCGGATGGCCTACGCCCGGCGGTTGCGGATTCCGGCCCGGGATGTGCAAGGGCCGTTTTGTCCCCCGGAAGACTGGCACGAACCCACCGGCCGAAGCGGCTACCGGATCGTGGTGCAGCCGCCCGGGCCGGGGTACCGCCATGTGGTCACTCCGGAAGAAATCCGCCAGCGCCTGGCTCAGCTGCCCCCCCGGCTGGTCGAGCCGCTGGAGGTGGTCCAGTTGAGTCGCCTGACGCGCAAAAAACGCTCCTTCCCCTGCTACGGGATGCAGTGGGGCAAGGCCATCTACCTGTACCCGATGGAAGCCGATCTGTGCGAGGTGTTCACCCGGCCGCCTAAGCCGGCCCAGTGGAACGAAGCCCGCATGTTCGGCGGCCGCTGGATTCAAGAGGGCTCCCTGTGGCGGCTGCAGTGGACCGAGGAGACGATCAAGGACTTCTACCTGAACAACATCCTGATCCACGAGCTGGGCCACTTGCTCG